>JAGCVU010000122.1 GCA_017962175.1 Bacteroidales bacterium
CTTGATATGCACCGCCGCATTTTCGCTACTTGGACAATGGCGGATATACATCGAAAACTGAAACATTGTAAAACCATCCGCCGTAATCTGTTTGCGAAAATTGGTAGCCGCCTTCCTCTGTTTCTTGGTTTCGGTAGGAAGGTCGAACATCACTAACACCCACATAATTCTATATTCGCTTAATCGGTTTAGCATATCATTTCGGGATAAGAAATTTTACGAATAGTGCCGTCGTAACATTTATAGAGAGAGGCAGTGGTGATGGTGGCAGCCACCATCAAGGGACTACGCTTGCCGTCGATTACCACATCGAGAGTGGGTATAGATAAAAACTCCGCTTTGAAATCTTTATCAATTTCTATCTTGTCGGGATGTGATGTATAATAGCAGTAAACAAAATAGTCAACGTATGGGCGATAAGGCTCCATAACATCGTCGGCGAGGCAATAAGCATTATAACGGTTGTGGTGATGAATGCCGAGCGTGGGCAATAGTCCGCTACTAACTAACGAACGGGCTATCACTGCTCGGAGTATAGCATAGCCATAATTGAGATAACTATTGGGTGCAACTCCTTCGCGGTCGCGAACAAAGTTGTCGATATGAGATTTGAAAAGATTGCGCCAATAATATGCGGCGGCTCGCCCTTCGGTATTGTCAGGGTCACCACTGCGCACATCGTTTGCCCAAACATGCATACAATTGTGGCTGTCGCCGGATGTTTTTTCTAACACCGCCGCTTGGTTAAGGATTTTCTGCCTGATGGTTTGCTGCCAGAGTTGCTTTTTCAGTGGCAAAGAGGCATCTATCTGTGCCCTAAAACGCTCGCTCTGCACGGTGTGTCCACATAGGGGAAGCATCAAGCCCACTGGCAAATGCGAACCATCGCAAGTGATAAGGGCGGTGTTATTATCCAACAGTTTTTCTATAAGACCTTGTGTAATAGTTATTTGTCTATTATCCAACACCACAATGCCTATATCCTCAATCGGGACGGTTTGTGTAGTTTTTTCTTCAAAAATGGGCGGCACTTTTTTATTATATGCCGCCCCTGGAAGTTTTATCACCATTTGGCTGTTGTTCAGCGACAGGTATGCCGGATTGCTGAAACATAATGTTCGTTTAATCATATTGACAAGGTTAATTTATTGGTTTGGTTTTATTAACGATGTCAACATGTGTGCCAATTCTATTTTAAAACAATTTCGCCAATTTCTGTTATAGTAAAATCTCTATTTTCTATCAAACAATTAAAACTATTTGCTACCAACGTCAATTGTGCTTGATAGATAGACTTGTCGAAAGTTGTAAAATCTTCTTCTTTTTTGATGTCATTTCTTGCATCAATATGGTTTCTAAGATAGATACAATTTGCCCCTTTAAAATTAAACTTATACACAATGTACAATCTTCGGCTGAGTTCTTGACGTGGCAAATCTAATATCTCATCAGGTGATTGCTCCCACATTATAACCCTTGTACCGTCTTTAACAATTGCCGTCAAATTGAACTCACATTTTTTCTCAACCACATGATTGAAATACTCAATCTTTTTTAAATCATCTACACTTTTTATATGCAATTGTGCAATCTCAAAATAGTTCAAAAACTTGAACATACGTTCAACTTTCCCTTTTTTAACACCTTCGTATAATAAACAAAGGTAATTACGATCGTTTTGAACATAGTAATAGTTTTTGTAGTCTTTTGACGATGGATAGGTCTGTTTTTTTATTGCTAATGCAGTTGCTTTTGTAAATATACCTCTACCGACAGCCGCTTTACAGCGGACATGACGTATTGGTAAAACCGGTTGACCGTTTTTAGTGATCTTAATTTCATTTCCATCTTTGTCCAAAAGCCAAATGGGTTCTTTAATGGCGGTTTCAAAAGATTTGCCATCGGCTTTTCTTTGAGCAAGAACAGTTTCAATCCTTTTGCGTATTGTCGGGTCTAAAATGTTTTTAATGTCTGACTCTTTTAAATCGGATAACAGTATCCGTTTTACCATAGTAATTATTTCATTGCCACTCTTGTCTGTATCATAAACATAATGACCATCTTTTACAATAGGTAATCCGTTATCATCAGTTTTAGGATATTTAACTGCACCATAATAAGTATCTTTATGTAAAGGTCCTCTGATACAATCTCCTGTAAGCCATTTATCTTTTACAACTTTGCCTCTGATGCGTTTTCTGCGATGAGCAGGGGTAAGTGTTTGGTCTTTTGATTGATGGTTAATCAAAATATTTTTTTCGATATATGGCACAATAGACGAAGCATCACCGCCCAAACCGCATTTCCGGCGTTCAAGATTCAGTTGTTGTTCTAAATCGGAATCATTTTTGCCTAAATGTTTATTTTCCAATTTCTTATAAAACAATTCCAGCATTTTGTCACGTTGTGCCGCTGTGGGTATCAGTGTAAGAATTGCGGCATCAATGGCATGATGCGAATGGTAGTCTCGCGATTTCTTTTCATCTATCTGTACACCAAGAATTTTTCTAAAATTGGCTGTTACGTTACCTTTTTGCACTTCCACTTTATTGAAAACAGTTTTCAGATAGTGAAATGCATATTTGGTAATAATGCGAGTGTCAACAAGTTGACTATTTCTAAAACCATCGGTAACTTCTTTCATTTCAAAGCGTTCCACTTTGTTTTTCCAATAGTCGAGTTCCATCTGCCAAAGATGTTTCTGCCTAATACATTGATCTTTGCGGTCTTTGTCCATCGCCCTTTTTGATTGGGCTTTCCAAAAATCAACATTATCTTTAAGGTGTTCTATTTTGTCTTTCCAAGGCTGAATCCTTGCAAGAATCTCGTCGTAGTTGTCGAGTTGCGATGGTATTTGGTTCTTTTTTACACTTCTATTGAAATGGGCATCACATATAGTTAGATTTGCCAACGAATCATCGAAACATTTGCTTCGTGGTATTGTGTGCTCAATATCAAAAGCATTGTCGGCAAAAAGGTCGCTGATTGAGATAAATATGCCGGTATAAAGGCACATGAATTTCTGTTCTGTCCACAAACGATATTTGGTGATAAGATTCTTTTTGTATTTTTCGTAGTATTTTTCTTCTACTATATCACCCTCATTTTTTGATTGTTCCATCAATAAACGCACCTTATCCACATCTTTGTTGTCGCGGGAGTATTGCGTTATCATCTCTTCAAAGACTTTGTTTTCGGCTTCGCGTTGTCTTTGGTACGCCTCTATTGCCCAACGCATATTAGAATCGTTGAGTTCGCGAGCGGTTTCCACCACCACACGAGTGGTATCGTCGATAAACGGATTGCCGTTTTCATCGTTGGTGGTTAGCAATTTGTTAATCATTTTGCGCAGAGAATGAAGCACACGCATTGCCATAGGATTTTTGAGAGCCCCAATTACAGGACTGCCCAAAAGTTTTACACTTCTGCCGTCAACTAACTCATCTTCTGAGTGTTTATAAATATTTATCATAGAAGGATGATAAATCTTATCAAGTTGCTTATCTTCAATATTATATCTTTCTTTAAGACAATCTTTCAATGATTTAGAAAGTTCAGGTACTGCATAGTACCCGCGATTCGACGATGCAAAAAAATCTTGATAGAGTTTTTCAGCGGTAGCAATGATTTCATTTCGTTCTTCGGCAGATTTGCTTTGCCAATTGTTTTCGCCAAATGTTTTTTTAGCCATTGTTAACACGTCGTTTTTATCACTTTCAAACAAAACGTAGTCGGTATTGTTACGTGCAAATTGTTCGTTTGGCTCCAACGATTTATAATTGGCAATCAACGAATTAACAATATAATAGATTGTTTTTTGTTTTCTATTTTCGTCGGTTGCATTTTGCAAAAGCGAAACTATTTGGCTTTCGTTTTCAACCCATTTCTCCTCGCCAAAAATATCTGGCAGTTTTGCTAACAATGCCGAATGAGAATACAACATTCCTTTTTCTAGGAATCTGGTTATATTTCTAATGGCCTTTAAACTCAGCATAGAATATCCTTGTTTAATTGCGCCAAAAAGACTTACAAGTTGTTTTGCTTTGCTTTCATCAAATTTTAATTTCTCTATGGCAAACATTTTTACAAACGCCTCATCCTCTGCCGTAAAACACACGTGCCACAAATCGTATGCATCGTAGCAAGCGTGTTTTATTTCACCTTTCTTTTTCTCAAATGATGTTTCATATTTCCAAGATTGCCAATCATCGCCAAGAAGTTTTTTCAATCTTGCCAACACAGGACAGCCCGAAACACTTGTTTTATCTTTGTAGTTGATGGTTTTTGCATAGTAATCAAGATTTTTGCCGATTTGTTTTTCAATCCATTCTCTGATTGCTTTAAAATCGAAATCAGGTTTCAAGAGCATAAACTTTTCGTCGAAAAGTTTCCTTTTTTGCTCCACAGTCAACTCTTGCTGACAATCTTGACCAAATTTTATTGTATTGATAAAACACCATGCCCTAAATTTTTCAAAATCGGGATGGCTTATTGGACTTCTTCCCTTGTTGGGTTCAAGAGTACATTTACCAACGAGCCCTTTTTGCGAACGCAAAGGTCGTTTGTAAAAAATCGTTCCTTCGTTTTTTTTCTCACTCACAAGATGCTTGTAAAAATAGCTATTGGTATCAAGTTGATTTTGATATTCAAAAATCTTTCTTATTTCGTCTTTGTATTGCGAACGTACAGCCTGAAAATCGCTATTACGCACACGTATTCCATTGTCAATAAGATGATAATAAGCACACCCGACAGTAAGATAATTATTGTCGTCCATATATTTTTTCAAATTGAAAGATGCTTTTTCTTCCGATTTTTTCATCATCGCCGACAAATCAACCTCATTATTATCATCAACTATGTCGAAGTCTTTTTCTTTATCGTTTTCTTTATCAGAATTGGTTTCACCCTTACTACTTTTAAAACCACGACGTTGAGCAATATGATATAGAGCACGACCAAGTTTCATACGTTCTATTTCATCTTCAAAATTAAATTGACGAGTCATCAATTCGTTGCGGAGTTCGTAAGGATTAGTTTTGATGCCGTCACCAAAATCGCAACGCACCCACTTTTCAAATTTTACGGCATTAATGGGATATTCGCGTTTTAAGCCTAAATTTTTATCATATTTTCTCCATTTGTCGAGGTCTTCAATCGAAAGTGGACAATACTTATTATTAATAAGGAGTTCCAACGTAGCCCAAAGTCTATATTTACGTGCTTGATACATTCTGCGCACGGTTCTCTTTTTGGTTCGCTCGGTTGCAAACGAAAATTCTCCCGATTTGCCCTTGCCAACGCCACAAGGAAAGATATTTGTGCCTACCAATTGAATCTGTTCCGTTAAAGGAATAGAATTATCGAAATCTCTGACAGCCAAGCCAATAGAGTTTGTACCTAAATCAAGACCTAAAATTTTTTCCATTTTATTTTGCCAAATTAAAAATTAGTAATATATTTGCAATTGAAAGACAATTCACAATAAGGCTATAAGCCGAAGAATTTTCTCAGCCTCGCGTATTCGTGGGGCTTATTTTTTATCTTTCAATGCAAATATAAGAAAAATATTGATAAAGGCAATACTATTTCTGCGCGAATCCACCCCCTATTCTTTCACAAAATCGTAAAATTTGCAAATTTGTGAAAATATAAGCCCGTTTATTTGCAAAAAGCGAGTTTAATAAAAAGAAAAATCTAATATTCTATAAGTTCCAGACCTTGTTGACGGTAAAAAGAGAATTTTTTGTCGCTCGACAACAAAGGAATATGCTCTGTAATGGCGTGAGAAATGATAATATGGTCGCTCGGATCATAATGATTCAACGCTTCATTAAGTTGTAGGCGTGAATACGTGTAGCCTACATGGTCGCGCAATGGTAGAAATTCAATCTCCAAATCATTTTCCACCATACGAATAACATCTTCCGCAGTTTTCCATTGTCGTGAACGTATTTTTTTGTTGTTGAACAGCACAACCAATTCACGCATAGTTTCAAAACTTGCGCATAGCACATAATCAGGATCTTTCAAAATGGCTGATACATCTTTGTCGATACCAGCGGCATTGACCAACATATCAACAACGACACAAGTATCAAGCATCAACCGTTTCATTATCTTCCTCCTTTACGGATTCTTCCTCATTCTTCTTGTCTTTATTTCGATAATTACAAAGCAAAGCCCTCAATTCGGGGTCTGTTACCTCGTAAATGATTCCTGGATGAGCCAATGCCCACCTCATTGTTCTCGAAATCCGTTTTCTTGGAGTTTCAGTTGCAGTTTCTGTATTTTCCATAACGCTAAATGATAAATGGTTTTAACATTTTGCAAAAATACAATAATAACTTGAATTTTGCAAAAATATTCTTGCTAAATACCTCCACCAGAAAAAACAATAAGCTACCATTGTATTTTTTCTCCAAATTATTATTTTTGTGACGGCAGGAACAACTATGCCTCCTTTTTGATTAGTTCAGGATTAGTTGTGAATTGCTTTCAAATTATTATTTTTGTGTCGCCAGAAACAACCGCAAATTCTCAAACATAATGAAAAACATTAGGCTGCCTCGTCCTTCATCGGGGCATTTTTTTTGCCCACATTTTTCCTGAAAAAATTTCCCTATCCTGTATATCCTAAATTCTTAAAAAAATACCTTAACCCTTTACCATTTTATAAAAGTATACTTAGTTAAAAAGTGTTAAATGGTTTTACGGGTTGCTTATTCTTTTTTTATATTTGCAAATATTAGAAACAAAAACCAATTAAGATGAAAAAAATATTATACCTAATTGCTATTCTGATTGTTGCCATCAGCCAACAAGCGTGCGGACAGATGATGGATGGTGTGTGGACTTGCAAAAAAGTAACAATTGCAGGCAAAAACTACGACGAACTGTCTGACGATACAAAAAAAATGTTAGACGAATCCATAGGTGCTACAATGACCTTCAAAGGCAATGAAGTAATTGACGCACAAAAAAAATACGGCAAAATGGATATGGTGAAAGGCTATTATCATTTTAGCGACGACCAAAAAGTGCTTACTGTCAATTTCAAGAAAGAATCTATTAACGGCGGCCGCACGTGGGAAAATCTAATAGAAGGTCTACCCGCTGACTTCGATTATCATATTGTCACTCTTAATGACAAACAATTGATATTTCAATTTGAACAAGCAGAGGGCATCTACTACGAATATACTTACGAAAAAGAATAACTAATAATCACCCTTCCCCTACACTCAACTTTAATCCTCCGACAATTGTTTGCTCATTCGCCTATAAGTTGAGAACACCTTTGCGCGAGATACAAAGCCGATGTACTTGTTGTTTTCGTCGAGCACGGCAATGTTGAATTTATCGGAAGTGGAAAATTTAGTGGCTACCGAATCCATACTTTCGTCGATGCGCACCGTGTATTCGGGACGGAAACAGAGATCCTTTACAAACACCTTGTCGTACTGCTCGGGGTGGAACATTATCTTGCGTATGTCGTCCATCTTGATAATACCTATAAAGGTGTTGTCGGTGCGGCTCACCACTGCAAAAATGTTTCGGGTGGTGCCTTCCACAGCCTTCACAAGCACTCGGAGCGTGTCTTCGGGAAAAACTACGGCAAAGTTGGTCTCGATGAGCTTCTCCAGTTTCATCAGGTTGAGCACGTTCTTGTCGGTGTGGTGGGTGAGCAGCTCGTTGCGACGGGCAAGTTGATAGGTGTATATCGAATTGGTAATGAACTTTTTAGTAAAGATATACGAGAAAACGCTCACCAGCATCAGCGGCACAAAAAGTTTGTAACCACCTGTGAGTTCGGCAATAAGGAACACAGCCGTCAAAGGAGCGTGCAGCACTCCGGCAATTGTTCCCGCCATGCCCACGAGCGCAAAGTTGGCGGCGTGGATATCCTGAAAGCCCAATCGTGTAAGAATGGTGGAGAGCAGCAGTCCCGTGGTAGCCCCCACAAAGAGCGACGGAGCAAAGATACCTCCCACGCCTCCTGCGGCAAAGGTGGCAGATGTGGCAAGAGGTTTGGCAAGTGTAAGGGCGGTAAGCAGCAGCACCGTTCCCCAGCCGCTGTGCCACGACGAGAATATGCTGTTGCGGTAAATAGGCTTGATGTCGCCGTTGAGACTATTAGATATTATATCGTAACCTTCGCCAAAGAGCGACGGAAAAAGGAAAATCATACCTGTGAGCAGCAATGCGCCCCAAACCAATTTCCAAAATGTGGAGTTGATTTTGCGGAATTGTTGCGACACCCAAATATAACTACGTGTAAAATAGATAGATGTAAAAGCGCAAACCAATCCGAGGAGAATAAAATAAGGCACATCGTTGCTGGTAAAGGCATCGGTCATGCGGAAAAAATAAACCGGGCTGCTTCCCGAAAGCATGTACGAAATCAAAACTCCCGTTACCGAAGATATTAGCAACGGCACGAGCGAACTCATTGTAAGGTCGAGCATAAACACCTCCATCACAAACACCACTCCCGTAATCGGGGCTTTAAATATGGCTGCAAGTGCTGCGGCGGTGGCGCATCCAAGCATCAGAAGACGCTGTTTAAAATTGAGGTGCAAAAACTTACCTATATTAGAACCAATAGCCGCGCCTGTTACCACGGTAGGTCCCTCCAATCCCGCACTTCCGCCGAAACCCACTGTTATGGCAGATGTTATCACCGACGAGTACATATTGTGGGGCTTAATCACAGCCTCCTCTTTTGAAATAGAATAAAGCACTCGGGGAATGCCGCCGCTGATGTTTTGTCTTAATATAAACTTAATAAAGCAAACGGTAATGGCGATTCCAACAAAGGGAAAAAGTAAATTTCCGTCAAACCCGAGCAAGGGCGAAATAGTGCCCGACAGGAATCCGCTGATATGATGAGTGAGGGTTTTGAGCACCGCAGCAGTAACGCCCGCAATAGCGCCCACTATGATGCTCAGCATAGTAAGGTACTGAGTAGTGCCTATGTGACGGATACGCCATTCGTAAAATCTTCCGAACGCCCGCCTCATCCTCCAACGTCGCTTTGTACTCTTGTCTATGCTCATTATTATCTTAATGTTTGTCGGTTGCAAATTAAAACTTATTGCGCCAACATTATATTAACAAAAAATTATTTTTACAAAAATTGATTATACCAATCGATTTACTATATTTGCCGCATTGTTTTAAAAATTCATATCAATATTATGGCACAAGACAACGCAGTATTCGACATTATCGAGAAAGAATACGGCCGTCAGAAAAACGGCATCGAGCTTATTGCTTCCGAAAACTTTGTAAGCGCCAACGTAATGCGCGCAATGGGTTCGGTACTAACCAACAAATACGCCGAGGGATATCCCGGTCACCGCTATTACGGCGGCTGCCACTTCGTTGACGAAATGGAGACTCTCGCTATTGAGCGTCTTAAAAAACTCTACGACGCCGAATGGGTTAACGTTCAACCTCACTCAGGCGCACAAGCCAACATGGCTGTGTTGCTCACAGTGCTCAAACCCGGCGACACATTCATGGGCTTAGACCTCGATCACGGTGGTCACCTTTCGCACGGCTCGCCTGTAAACTCATCTGGTTTGCTCTACAACCACGTTTCGTACAATATCAACAAAGAAACCGGTCTTATCGACTACGACCAAATGGAGAAAGTTGCCCTCGAAACCAAACCGAAACTTATTATCGGTGGTGCTTCGGCTTATTCTCGCGATTGGGACTACGAACGTATGCGTGCTATTGCCGACAAGGTAGGCGCTCTTATGATGATAGATATGGCTCACCCCGCAGGTCTTATCGCTGCCGGCATCCTCAAAAACCCGTTGAAATACGCTCACATCGTAACATCTACCACACATAAAACCCTTCGCGGACCTCGTGGCGGTATCATCCTCCTCGGCAAAGATTTCGACAATCCGTGGGGCAAAACCACTACCAAAGGCGTTATCCGCAAAATGTCGTCGTTGTTGGATTCAGCAGTATTCCCCGGCGTTCAGGGCGGACCTTTGGAGCATGTGATTGCAGCCAAAGCAGTTGCATTTGGCGAGGCTCTCACTCCCGAATTCAAAGAATACGCTAAACAAGTTCAAACCAACGCTCGCGTAATGGCAAACGAACTTATGAACCGTGGCTACAAGATTCTTTCCGACGGTACCGACAACCACTCTATGCTTGTTGACCTTCGTCAAAACTGTCCCGACATCACCGGTAAGGACGTTCAACTCGCGCTCGAAAAAGCCGACATCACAGCCAACAAGAATATGGTTCCTTGGGATACACGTTCTGCATTCCAGACATCTGGTGTACGTCTCGGCACTGCAGCCGTTACCACACGCGGACTCAAAGAGGCTGAAATCTTGCAAGTTGTTAACTTTATCGACACCGTTATCAAAAACATCAACAACGAAGACGTTATCGCTAAAGTAAAGGCACAAGTAAACGAACTTATGTCAAAATTCCCCTTGGATAAGTAGAGTTTCATAATTAGATAAAAAAACGCCGCAGAAATATTATCTGCGGCGTTTTTTTTAATTTTTTCGCAAAAAAAATTTGCAAATACCATTTTTTTAATATAAATTTATAGCCTAAAAATTATCATACCTGATTGCGCACAATAGCAATGGGGAAACGTGTTTTTTACTGATACTCAACGATGAAAAGACAGAGCTATACCATAATTGTTGCCACATTGCTGGTACTCGTTACGGCATTCACCGCTGTGATGTGCAGTTCGGATAACGAGGAAAAAGTATACAAAGTGGGACTTTCGCAATGCGCCGACGACACCCAATGGCGCAAACAGATGACCCGACGTTTAAGAGCCAACGCCGTGCAAGAGGGCAATATCGAACTTATTGTTACCAACGCCGACAACAGCAGTGCAAAACAGGTACGCGACATCGACTCACTTTCGGCAATTGGTATCGACATTTTGCTTGTATCGCCCAACGATGTAGACTCTATCACCGATGCCATTCGTAGAATTCACAACAAAGGTATTCCTGTAATAGAAATTGACCGTAAAACATCTGATTCCACAGCATTTACATGTTTCATTGGTGCAAGCAATTTTCACATAGGTATTGAGGCTGCCAAATTAGCCGACAATATGTGTCCAAAAATTGTTGATTTTGTGGAGCTTTTTGGTCAAAAAACTGCATCGGCAACAATAGAACGTAGTCGCGGTTTCAACGAAGCAATCAACAAAAAAGGCTTTATCAACAAAAAATTCAATAAAGTTCACGAACTTTATTGCAATTTTAGCGGCAAAGAGGGTTACGAAAAAATGAAAAAGTTGCTCGAAACCGATACCAACTTCAACCTCATATATTCGCACAACGATGATATGGCTATAGGTGCAAGCAAAGCTATCCGCGAAAAAGGTATTAAACACAAAATCTATATCATTGGTATTGACGCAGTTCCATCGGAAGAGGGAGGTATTTTGGCAGTGGTTAACGGCGAAATGGACAAAACCATTCTTTATCCCAACGGTAGTGATGAGGCTATTGCCACAGCTATGAAGATACTCAAGGGCGAACCTTACGAACAAAACATACAGTTAAGCACTTTCCCCATCGACACTCTCAATGCTTTTGGTCTTTACAAGCAACTCAACAGTTCGCAAGAGTTAGACGAAAAACTCATAAAACAAGATGCCAATGTCAAGAGCATGACATCGCGCATCTCTACACAGCACAATATCATACTCCTTATAGTAATAATGTTGGCAGGCGCATTGATTCTCAGTATCATTATTATGCGACTCTACGCCAACAACAAAAAACAGAATACCATACTCTGCGAGCAAACCGCCGAGATTCTCGCCCAGAAAGAGGAGCTTGAAAGCCAGTCGGTCTACCTCAGCCAAATCAACGAGGCTCTACGCCGCAGCAAGGAAAACACTCTCGGTAGTATACGATATGCACAAACTATACAATCAGCCATGTTGCCCACCACCGCTGATATGGACAAGGTGTTTAAAACATTTGTGATTTACATGCCCAAAGATATCGTGAGTGGCGACTTTTACTATTTTCACTCCATCAAGTACGATGAGCGCGAAGTAAATTTCATCAGCGTTATCGACTGTACAGGTCACGGCGTTCCCGGTGCTTTTATGAGTCTTATCGGCATCAACCTTTTAGACCAGATTATAAAACAGCAATTTATACATTCACCTGCCGAAATCTTAGACGAACTCAACCGCAACGTGCGCAAAATGCTTCGTCAAGAGGAAACCGACAACGACGATGGTATGGAGGCTATATTCTGCAAAATAGAAAAATTAGCCGATGGACGCCGTCGCCTTACTTACGAGGGTGCAAAATTCCCGGTTCACCGCTACAACTCGCAAACTGGCGAAATTATCACTATGAAAACTTCGCGTAAGGGTATCGGCGGCAAATTCCGCAACCGTGAATCATCGGTAACATTCACCGACAAAACCGAAGAACTGAATATTGGCGACCGTTTGTATATGACTTCCGACGGTATCGGCGACCAAAACAACTACGAACGCAAACGCTACACCATCAAGCGATTGCTCGATGCCATCAAGCAATCAGTAACAATGGATATCGACCAGCAGAAAAACTTCCTGCTCAACGACCTCAACGGTTTTAAAGGCGACTGCGACCAACGCGACGACATCACCGTATTGGGTATAGAGATTGTTTAGTTGGTATAGTTTTACACCAAACCAACTTATCTCAATTTCACCAACTTTTATCCGGCGTACTCCTCGTCTTGTGTAATAGAGAAGAGCACCCAAGAGAAGTTTGCATCAGTGATTTTTGATCCACAGTATCCGCAAACACCCGACTGACCCATATTGTCGGCAGGAGCACCACAGTTGGGACAGCAAGATGTAGATTTCTGTTCAAGGCTTACACCTTTGCGGCTTACAAATGTCCAATATTCGCTAAACACACGTTCCTGACGATTGTTTCCGGCTATCACTCTACCTGAATTGTCGGCGTAATAGTCGAAGCAATATGCAAAAATTCTTACAGTAACAGAATCGTAGAAACGGTCGCTTTCATATTTAACAACATTAACTTTCTGAATAGTAACATTATCGAGCACATTGCGGCAACCGTAATCGCGACAGAATTGAATCCAATAGTTCATACTTTGCCACAAACGGTCGCTGAGCAGATGACGAGCCTTGTTCCATTCAAGCGAAGAATATAATTTGTAAATATCCAAGAAATAAGGAACTGCAATATTCTGTTCAAAATCCCTGTAACCCATATTGTTGTGCGATTGGGCAAATTCTACAGCCCGCTCTTGCAAATGGCTATCGTAGATTGTGGCATTGCCGGTGCCCACTTCGGCTGAGTAAGTGATTACGTCAGAAGTCTTTACTCTTTCGGTTGATACCACTGTAACTGCATTTACCAACCAAACATTGTCGGTGTTAGAAATCAAATTGCCACAATGCTTACATGTGCCCGAATCGGTAAATTCGGCACTTGCACCACAGCACGGACATCTGAGCACGCCCATGCCTTCAGGTTCTGGCGAAATTACACCCTCATTGCGTACAAATTGCCAGTTTTCCACAGTGTTGCAACGGAATACTGCGCCATTTGCCTTGGCTTTAGCTGTATAGTTTGCATGAAATTCTACTACTATTTTAGTCACAGGCTGATTGGTATCGCTCTGTCTACCATTTGATATCGAAACTATTTCGGCAGAGCCTATCACCACCTCCGAAATATCATAGTTGTTCCATTTTTCGAGAGCAGTGGTAAAAAACGGCTGAATCTCTGTCAACTTGTCGCCACCGATATAAAGGTGCATCTTGGTAAAAAGCAACGAAGCATAATCCAAGAAAATCGGAGTAGAGAAATTCGGGTCGGCACTTTTTAAACGAGCAAGCATAGCATCTCGCTGCGATGAGTTTGCCATAATATTGCTTCGTGTAGGCGCTGAAGAAAAACCGGAATCACCACTTCCGCCTTTCTTGTTTGAAATAAAATATATCAACGCCAATATTCCCAAAACTATAAGCGTGGGAACAGGATAATTTATCAAACAATACACAACCAAAGAGGCAAGGCCATCGCCGCCGCCACTTCCTCCGCCACCATGGTGACCTCCTCCGCCACCACCGCCGCCATGATATCCATGTCCGCCGCCGGGACGAGCAAATGCAGTTTCGGGCACAAACACGCTAACCAATGCAAAAACAGCCAATACAATGAGTATCAGCCAAATAAATCTATATTTATAAAATTTGTCTTTCATACCTACACCTTATATATTATATATGTTACAAATCTACGTCCAAATCATCGGGAAGCTCGTTGATGTCGTCTTCTCTGTGGGGGAAATATTTGGCAAAAATCGGAACCGACTCGTGCATAGCCTTGAGTATCTGTGCGGGAACATCTGAAGCATCAAACACATGTTCAAATAGTTCTTTAAGTTTTGCCATATCCACATCGTCGATTAAAAGTTCAAGCCCGTGGTCGGGCACAAACACCGACTCTTTTTCGGTAACCGAGCAATAAACCAAAAAACCGGTATGCTCCATAGTGTTGTAAATCATTCCTTTCTGAAAAATTGCACGACCGTATATCTCTACATTTTTTCTTCTGATTTTTTTAGGAATAACAATACGTTGCAAAGCCGGAACAAAGGAAAAACACACCAAAGCCGCTCCAAACACAAGAACCGAAAATCCATACATAAAATATGTGTCGTACTCAAACGGCGCAAACATAAAAAACGAAAACACCACAAAAAACAATATTGCAGCTGCCACAAACGCATAAGGTGTGTAATGCCCTGAAGCCTTTTTGATAATAACCACAGCCTCAGTTTGTGAATTATTTTCTATTTCTGCCACACCTTCGTAGAGTTTGGTGCGGAAATTTTCATCAAATCTTTTCATATCGACAAATAAAATCAACTATTGGTTAAACAATGCTTGTACAAATTTTTTATAAATATACCGATATTTTTGAAAACTCGATAAAAAAAAGAGCAATTTTTTTTATAAATTTGTACTCACAAAAAACAATAAAAAAATGAACAAAGAAGTAGAAACATACAAACGCAAATCTTTTTGGAGTCGTCCCGAGGGAAAACTCGGTGCAGCTGTGCTTATTACAGGTTCGGCAGCACTCGGTTTATTTCACAATCCCGCATTGGAACTCCTACGCTCAATGTTCGACACTCCTTTTTCTACAATGGGATTGTTTGCCATATTGGGCACTATCACTCTGATTTTTACCGACTCGCGTGCAAGAAAATTAGTAGCATACGGATTCAGAGCCATAATGCGCAAAATTACAGGTCTTTTTGTGCAACTCGACCCCATTAAAATTTTGGAATCGTATATCGACTACCTTAAGAAAAACCGCGACGAGATGAATACCAACATCCAAAAACTTCGCGGTCAATTGTCGAAACTCAGAAGCATTGTGGCTCAAAACCAAAACGAGATGGACCAGAAAATCAGAATTGCCCGTCAAGCCAAGGTGCAAAATCGCGACGAACTTGTAGCCATCAACACCCGTCAGTACGGACGTTTGAAAGAGCTCAACTCAAAATACGATGCTATGATAGGCAAGATGAATGTGCTTTACAACGTGCTCACCAAGATATACACAAGCACTGCCTATATGATTCAAGACACCGAAAACGAGGTTCGCCTTCGCAAACAAGAGTCGGCTGCCATCATGAGCGGATACTCTGCAATGAAACATGCTATGAACATTATCAACGGCGACACCGACCGCAAAATGATGTTTGATATGGCCAACGAAGCTCTTGCCGATGATATTTACGCTAAAATTGGCGAAATGGACACATTCATTGAACTGTCTGGCGACTTTATCGACAATGTAAACCTCCAGAACGCTGCATTCGAACAGCAAGGCAACGAACTTATTGAAAAACTCGAAAAGATGGAACGCGAAGGTTTGTCGTTTCTTGAAAACACCACACAATTGCCACAGGGCGATGTTGTGCACATGTCGGCTTCAGAAATCGACGCAGCTATACGCAACAAAGGCGAAAAAATACCCGCAGGCGCACCACGCGACTTCACCAATATCTACAACCACTAAAACCTATCAGCCATGAAACAGAAGAAAAAAAGAATGAGCCTTATTGTCAAATTGCTGATATACATAGCTATATTTGCAGTTGGCGGATACTTTTTCTATAAATATATGCCGCAGGATTTCAAAAATTTGGTAACGCCTGCCGACACCACCACTACTTCACCCGCATCTCAAGAAGTTTCTCCTGACCAATAAACGCCTCGCAAAAATCGCCTATCTTCAACGGACCAACCCCTTTGGGTGTGCCGGTAAATATCAAGTCGCCGGTTTTGTAAGTAACAAACTGCGACACATACGATACAATCTCGTCGATTGAGAATAGCATATCGCGTGTGTTGCCGCTCTGTACCACGTTGCCGTTGATCTTGAGCGAAAAATCAATATCCTGTACCGACTCAAAACGTTGCTTGGGAACAAACACAGGCGATATTGGCGCAGAACTATCGAAACCTTTGCTCAAAAACCAAGGCAAACCCTTGGCTCGGGCATCGTTTTGAATATCGCGAGCGGTAATGTCTAATCCAATGCCTATCTCTTCGTAATATCTGTGTGCAAACTTTGGACTCACACACTTGCCCATCTTGCAGATTTTAACCACAATCTCGGTTTCAAACTCTATCTGTTTTGAGAAATCGGGATAATAAAAGTCGGAATTGTTGCGCAAAAGGGCAGTCTCAGGCTTGATAAAAAACACCGGCTGAGCGGGTCGTTCAAAGTTCATCTCCTCGTTGTGACTGCGGTAATTAGCGGCTATGCAGATAATTTTCATTGTTCAATTTGTTTGGAAACACAAAAATAAACAACCGTAGCAACAAAAAACAAAAAAAACAGAAAAAAAAACAGAAAATTAACAATAGAAAATGCACCAAATTGCAATAAACTTTTGTAATTTTGGAACGCAAACTATACAATACCGCTTTGCGGCACAATTTATGTTCAAAAAATCGGTATACATATTGTATTTTGATACGAATAAAAACCGAACTTAAAAAAAAGTACGCCAATTTAAATGAAGAAGCTTAGCCACTTTTTAATAAAGAATTTCGAACTTAAACCTCAGGAAATCAATATATTCCTGATGCTGTTTCTGCACTCGTTCTTTCTCGGACTTGCAGGCGCGTTCTATTTCACGCCCGCCAACTCTGAGTTTATCAAGTTCTTTGGCAGCGAACAACTTCCCTACGCATACATAGCGGCAGGCATTGGCGGTTACATTTTCACTTCGATTTACTCTTGGTTTCAGAAACGCATAGGCAGCCGCACACTATTTATGGGCACGCTGCTTACTATGACAATACTCACTCTCTGCTGTAGAATATTTCTTCACACTGTACCCGACAAGTGGCTGAGTGTGTTCGTGTTTATTTGGGCGTGGCCTTTCTTATCTATGATTGGCATTGAGTGCGGAGCATTGTCGCTCAAATTCTTAAACTTAGTGCAGGTTAAGAGAATTTTCGCATTGTTTAGTATGGGCGGCGTGTTGGCTGCTATCATTGGTTACCTTGCCATCCCGCTGTTAAACAAGGTTATCTCCCACCCTTACGACTTATTGTATGTGAGCACATTAGGATTTATTCTTGGTATAGTGTTCCTGATAATGCTCTACAACAAGTATCCCGAAAAACTTGCCGACGAAAAGGGTAAAAAATTTGAACTCATCAAAAAAGAGAAAAACGACGGCACGGGATTTCTTCAACTTATCAAAAAGGACTATTTCAAATACATATTTATATGCGCCACCCTTTCGATGACCATTATATATGTAACCGACTTCTCGTTCCTGTCAACAGTCAAGATACATATTGCTCCTGAAAACATTTCGCAATACTTGGCACTCGTGTATGCGGGATTGAAAATTGGTGAATTTGTAATATCCTATTTTTCAAGTCGTTTGCTCAGTCGCTATGGTGTCAAATTAGGATTGATGATTCTACCTATAGCCATGGTGGTAATTGTAACTATGGCTGCCGTCATAGGCTTTTTCCCGGGCGTAGAATGCCTTATGTTTTTGATACTCATAACTATAAACAAATCACAAGAACGTATTCTCCGTCGCGGTCTCGACGATCCGGCATTCAACATTCTTTATCAGCCATTGCCCGACAACGAAAAATTTGCCGTGCAAACCAAGGTGGGCGTAGTGCAGCAATTCTCCACTGCCATTGCCGGTTTGTTTATTCTCGGTGTCAACAAGATAATTACCATTGGCGGCGAATACGACTTTAAATGGTTTATGCTATTCTTTGTGCCCGTATTGGTGGCGTGGGTAATCTCTTCGCGCAATCTTTATTATAGTTACAAAGACAATATCCGACAGATACTTGCCGACATAAGCAAAGAGAAACGCCGCGACACATCTAAATATCAGTACGGAGCCGAGGTTTTGCGAAAATATATCAAAAAATCAAGTCAAAAATTTACCAACCTTGCCGTTACCATACTGTCAGAAACCAATCCTCGTTCGCTCGAAGCATACGCCGGCACACTTTTGGAAAGCGACGACGAAGTGGTAAACAAGGCTGTGCTGCGCAATATTGACCCCACATGGCGCCGTCGTATTGCATCTCCGTGCCAAAAAATTTACGAATCGTCAGAAAGTCCCGAAATCAGACTTCTTGCCGAACGCGCCAAAAACTATCTTGATTTTTCGGAAATCAAGACACCCCAGCCCGATGAGCTCAATGCTCTGGCTTCATCAGAATTTGTTTCAGACAAAATCAAATTGGAGAAATATATGCTCCAAGACGACAGTCTGTTAAACGAAGATATTATTCTCGGACTGTTAGACAGCACCGACAAAAACGTAAAATCGGCAGCCATCACCCTTGCAGGCAAACTACGCACTCAAAAGATGATCAGCAAATTGATATCGCTGCTCGAATCGGTTGAATATTACAACACAGCCGGCACAGTATTGTTAGACATCGGCGACCGTGTGTTGCCCACCCTCAACGAATATTTTGAAAAATGTATGCAACCTGTTATCTTGCTGCGCATTATCGAACTTTATGGCAAATTTGGTTCGGCTCCGGCACGTGCATACCTTATCAAAAACATCAACTATCCCAACCGCGAAGTGCAGCAGGCTGTAATATACGCAATGTATTTCTGCAAATATCAGGCTGAACCCGAAGATGTGGACACCATTAAACAAAAGGTGAGCGAAACGGTTGAAAATATTGTTTGGATAATGTCGGCTCTTGAAGATATTGAAGATGAGAAAAATACACTTAAACTATTTCAAGCTCTCGACATCGAAAAACAGAACAACCTCGATCAGTTGTTCCTATTGCTCAGCTTTATATACGAGCCGCGCATTATTGCTCTGATTCAGAAGAATATCATTGGCAAAAACACAATATTTGCTCTTGAAATTATCGACAACTTCTTCTCGCAAGATGTTAAGCAGATAGTTTCGCCGCTGTTTGATGATTTGTCGGCAATACAGAAAATCAAGAAATTGAGTTATTTCTTCCCGCAAAACAAATATTCGTTTAGCGACCGTCTCAAAGAGATTATCAAACGCGACTTCAGCAAAATTGACAATTGGACAGTATCAAAGGCCGTTGAACTTCTCGGACGCTTGCACAAATCGAAATCAACTGCAAGTTCAAGTGCCGGAGTGATGGACTACAAAGATTTAAGTCTCTGGGTACGCGGCAATTTGGATGAACTTCTCACCAAGATACGCAAGAGCGAAATGCCCGACGAGATTTTCCTCTGTCTCTACCATACCGACGAAATGGTTTACTCGGCTGCCGCCAAGATTATCTACGAGGAGAACCCGATAAAATGCTCCGACTACCTCACCAACATGTCGCCCAAAAAGCAGCAGCTGCTCTCCGACCTCACCAACGACCAGCCGATTCTTATCGACAAGGTGAAGATGCTCAAGAAGCACCCGATGTATTTTAATGTGCCTGAGAACTTGCTTGTAAAGATGGCTGAGCATATCCGCATCAAACAATTGGCAAAAGGCGACGAAATTATGCCCACAGTGCCCGGTGCTGCTGAAGACATAATAATTGTGCTCAAAGGTACGCTCTGTGTAAGCGAAACTTTCGGCGACGATACATATTTCTTCAAAAACGACATCATCATCAAGGGTCTCAACCTTGATCAAGGTGCCAATGTTCTCACCGCTAAGAAAGATAGTACAGTATTGTTAATCAGCCGTTTTGAGTATTTCAACATCCTCATCAACGAAACCGACATCATCCGCTACGTGTTTGACGAAAACAAACAAAATAGATTGGCTGACAAGGCTGAGGAGGAATAGAAAATATTTTCAAATTATCTTACAACTATTCAAGCCTATTCAAAATTCTCGTAACTATCGTCCAAATCTTTCTTATCTTCGTCAAGTTGAATAGTGAAACCGGGATGATGTTTTTCTGAAACATTCACTTTGGCTTTTTCTTCACTCTTTGACGGTTCTTCAGTTTTTTCCTCAGTTTCAGACTTCGGAGCCGAAGGAGCTACGCTTGTGTTAATGCCTTGATCTTCCAAACATCCTACAAGTTGAGATTTTAGTTTCAGTATTTCAGTGGTATGCTCCTCGATAAGTTTTTGAAGTTTTACGGGATCTTTGGTTTCGTTGCCGGTAAGTTTGAAAAATTCCACCGACTCGTTGAGACTGCGCCATAGCGTAATCATATCTTCCGAATTGTGCAACATAGCCTCCGACGAACGCGAATTTGACTGAGTAATATCTACCAACTGCTGCACAGCGTGATTGATAGCCACAGTACGGTCAAGCTGTTCGTTGCACGAAGCGGCAATATCCGACACCATAGCGGCATTTTTGCGAATACGAGGTGTTATCTTGTCAACAAGGTCAGACGAACGTTCAGTAATTTTAAGGCTTCGTGCACTTGACTCATTGATTTGAATCGACACTTCTTGACAGTGCTCGGCAAGTTTACGAATTTCGGCAGCCACCACTGCAAAACCTTTGCCGTGAACACCTGCACGAGCAGCCTCCACAGCGGCGTTGATAGCCAAAAGGTCGGTACGTGATGTAATTTCATTGATAATCTTCGCCTTTGAAATCACATTTTGGATACAAGCAAGAGTGCTTGCCGAAGCTTTGGTAATGGTAAGCACGTCTTCGGCAATGCTGTCAGACGATTCGCAAGTCATTTTGGCATTTGCAGTGTTTTGTTCAATAAGCGACGCCATATTATCAAGTGCCGATGAAATTTCTTCTACAGCCGAAGCCTGTTTTTGAGTATCGTCGGACAATTGGGCTACAATATCCGACAACGATTTGCCGCTCTGTGCCGTTTCAAGCGAATATTTGCGTATAGCATGTACTGCAGAACTGAGTCGTTCTTTCATAATCTTCACATTGCGAGTAAGGTCGCCCAACTCGTCAACATTGGCTATATGGTCGGCTGCTGTAGAGTATAGCCGTCCTTGAGCAATATCTTGAGCAAGAGTGTTGACCGAACGGATAGGTTCCACTATAAAACGTATCACCTGCCACATTAAAATACAAAATAGCAATATAGTTACCAATCCGGTGATTACAAGCAACATCATCATATGACGGTCTGCCACAAAGAGCGAATCTTTTTCCACAAGAATACCGAGAGTCCAATCGGTATTGTCCACACGGTGATAATAGATTTCTACCTCGCGCGATGAGTCGTTAAGACAAGATGCAATGCCCGAAACACGTTTGTCGGTAACAATATTGGTAAGAAAAGTTCCCAATCCGCGGTATCCTACCTGACTTGCCGAACGAAAATCCAAAGTGTTGATATATTTCTGTCGCGGATATGCAATAAGAGTGGTGTTCTCATCCACCATAGCACCCATACCAAGACCGTTGATTTTCATATTGGAAATATACGAGTTGATGGTGTCGTTGTCGAACACAGCGGTAAGCACGGCGAGTGTTTGTCCTTCATAGTTGCGTACAGGCACAGCTACATTAAACACAGCACTGTCGCCCTTAAACTCTTTGGGCATAGCAAACACCTCGTTTTTGCCGGGAATGGCAAGTTTTCGATAATAATCGCGCTGCATAGGGTCGCCAACAGAGTCAAGACCGCCATTAGTGGTATATTGCAAACCGTCGGGTGTAGTGAGACGTATGTAGAGATATTTGTCAGGGTTGTCTTCCACTAATCGAGTTGCCGACTGCAAAAGACGTTTGGAGTCAAAATCTTTGGAATAAATGCTTCCCAACAAACGCAGGTCGTGAACGTAGGCATTGAGATAGTTTGAAATATTCTTGCTCTGAATATCAAGAGTCTGCAATCCAAGATTGTTGATTGTTTTGTGCGAAGAGTTGTATAGATACTTGTAGATAAAAATGTCGGACCCGATAATGATTGCCGCCACAAAAGGAACGGTAAGCAATACGAGTTTGCTCCACAGGCTATGTCCGTGCGAGGCGACAAATCTACTTAGAAAACTCTGCTTATGTTTAGCCATAGTAACTATATTATAATATTGTACTTACTCTTTTTCTTTATTGTTGATCATCTGCGTCTCCAAAATCATCTTTACGTGCATAAGTTCGTTTTGATGTTCTTCGATCTGCTGTTTGAGCATTTCAGCCCGGTCGGTGTCTTTAGTTTTAAAGAAAGTAACATCTTCAACAAGAGCTGCTGCATATTTTGTAAACATTTCGGCTTGTTTTACCATTTCGGCGGCAGCGGTAGCATTGTTGGTAGCAATTTCGGCAAGTTGCTTAATTGATGATGAAATCTGCTGCGAACTTAATTCCTGTTCCTGTGCCGATGATACTATCGACGATACCTTCTCATTGGTTTGATTGATAATGGGAACAAGTTTAGCAAAAAGTCGGGCTGCACTTTCGGATAGTTTCACATCTTCGGATATAGCCTCATCAATTTGGACTGCAGCAGCACGACAACGTTCGGCAAGTTTCTTGATTTCACCTGCCACCACGGCAAAGCCTTTTCCCTCTTCACCAGCTTTGGCTGCCTCTACAGCGGCATTGATGGCAAGAAGGTCGGTTTTGGATGCTATCTCGTTTATGACACGTATTTTGTCAGAAATGCGCAACGTACTTTCGAGCGACTTTTGCGATACCTGCGACACAATAGTAAGATTTTCAACCACTTCGGCACTTATCTGATGAGTTTCACGAGCGTAAGAGGTATTTCGCGAAATAATATCGAGCATATAACTCAGCACCGCCGAAATCTCATCGGCAGCAGTAGCCTGACGAGATACCGATTGAGAAATATGTTCTGCCGAATCGTTGAGCATACGACTATCGGACACTATCTGCGAAGCCTTGGTACGAATGCTCTGTGTAATATTTTCAAGTTTGACCGACATATCTGAAGTAGACTGTAAAATCTGCCCAAGTTCGTCGTTGCGTTCTGCCTTAAACTCTTGCACTTTGTAAAGTTTTCCAGTCCAGAAACAGCCCACAGCCTTCAACAACTGATGGAGCGGACGGTTGATATACGAATGCACAAGCAACAACAATACTAAAAGAAAAATTATACATGATGCAGGTATAAACAGAATAAACAAATTGATTAGCAAGCTATTACGCGCTCGCAATGAAGATACCGGAGTGGCAAAAACATAATGCCAATCGGTAAAATCAATTTTTTTCCAAATTATGGCGTAACGGTCATTGTCGGGGGTAATAATATCTACAGGATCCACACACTCGATATTGGAGGCAATGACATTACCAAGTGTATTCAAACCCTTATATTCAGAGCTATCGGTAAGTTTAATCTTATTAACCCATTCAGGATGCTCGGTACACATCTGCACCAATGTAGAATTGCTACTTACCACAAATCCATAACCTGCGCTCATAACCTTTAGAGAACAAGCCATTTTTTCCACTTTTTTAGCATCCACAGCCGCCGAGATGATACCTAACATCTTGCCATTCTTGGTAGTGGGCACGTGAATATAAATAACGTCACCCTTACCATCGAGCGAGGGCAAACGGTCTGAAACATAAAAACGTCGGCTGGCAATATAATTGAGCAAACCGTCGGGAGGTCGCCAAGCATGCATAGAATCTGACAATGTGGTAACAGTAAAACCGTCAGCATTAGTAAAACCGCAATAGCGAAACAGACCGTCACTATTTTCAACAAGCATTTTTATCATGCTGAAACTTACAGTGTCGCCAATGTGCTGACTTGTGCGAAAATCTGACAGCATCTCCAACTGCGACACAATTCGCTCAAACTGCTGAGATATTTGCGCCACATTGTTGGTAACTATCTCGTCCATTGCTTGATTGAGCAACGCCTTATTGTTGGTGCGAATCAAAATAAAAAGCAAAGTGTTGACACCCGCCACCAAAGCTATGATAACAGGTATCAGCACCTTCATCATATTTACAACAATCGACTCTCTTTTCTGACTTTTGCCCATCGTTTTTAAGGTAAAAAATGACGTTTAAATATACGCTTTTTTTATGATACGGCGTATACGTTTTTCACATTTTTTTCGGGCAAAAGAGTGTAGAATGCAAAATTGTTATTTAAACAGTTTTTGTGTAAAATCTCTCACCGACTTGCGCCAAGGTTGCCATTCGTGGTCGCCGGCAAAGGAATTGAACTGCACGTTTACTCCGGCATCTTGCATCTTTTTCACAGCTTTTTGAGTGAATGTAATGCGCGGATCTTGTTCGCCGCAACTGATGTAAAACACCTTGTGCTGGCTGTTGAACTTTTTGGTGTCGGAAAGCATTCCGGGCATCTCTTTCTCTGGGTCAAAATTATCCTGCCCCATTATACCACCGAAAATGCCAGCCGAAAAAATACCGATATTGGCGAACACCTCGGGCGAAGGAAGACCTACATAAAACGACTGCCCCCCTCCCATCGAGAGTCCGCACATAGCACGATTTTGAGCATCGGCTTTGGTACGGAAAGTTTTGTCAACAAAAGGAACAATATTTTCTATCATCTCTGTTCTGAATGGCTGCATTGCTTCCTTAGAATAGGCAGGGAAACCGGGAACACGTTTTTTTACATTGCCATTGGCACACACCACAATCATTGGCACAGCACGTCCGGAGGCAATAAGATTGTCCATAATATTGGCAAGACGACCTTGTTGCACCCATCCGCGATGATCTTCACCGCCGCCGTGTTGAATGTAAACCACGGGGTAACGCTTTTTGATGTCGTTGTTGTAACCGGCCGGAGTGTACACCCACAGCGGACGCCACTCGTTGTCCACATTTGAATAATAATTGACAATAGATACCTGACCATGTGCAACATTCTGAATTTCAAAATCTTCGGTATTATCTTCGGGAATATCCACACCGCTCATCATCTTGCCACAGCCGTAAAAAGTTTCTGAAGCGGGGTCGTTTACCGAAACTCCGTCTACCACAAGAGCATAATAATGAAATCCGGGTACTTGCGGAGGAATTTCCACCGACCATATTCCCTTTTCGTTTTTAGTCATATCGTATTTTTTGCTGCAGATGTCCACCTGAACAGTGTTTGCCGTGGGAGCATTGAGCGAAAAAAACACTTTTTTGTCGGGCAAAATATAAGGAAATGAATTTTGATTAATATTGGTAGACAACGGTTTAGCCCCTTCGGGAATCTGAGTGGGCGGAGCAAATTGTGCTTTAGCATTGATACTCAACAGCAAAGCTAAGGTAGGTAATAAAAATCTTTTCATCATAGGTTTAATTTAAAATGTTAAAAAAATGTAGAGACGTGCCATAGCGCGTCTCTACAAATAATTGTTTCCAAAAAAAATTATTTCAACAATGCCAACGCCTTGTTAATGCGTTTGAAGGCCTCGTCGATACGGGGGAAGTCAACCACGTAGCTCATACGAATACAAGCGTCAACACCAAATGCGCTACCGGCAACAGTGGCCACGTGAGCTACATTGAGAAGGAAATCACAAAGGTCTGACGATCCGTTTATTTTTTTGCCATCGTAAGATTTGCCGTAGTAAGCCGAAAAATCTGGGAAGGTGTAGAATGTGGCAGGAGGAACGTTGAGTTTTACGCCCGGAATCTCTTTGAGATATTTTACCATCAGGTCGCGACGTTTGATAAGCACCTCGTTGTTTTTGTCGATGATGCTCTGGTCGCCGTTGAGAGCCTCAATAGCAGCACGCTGAGTAATTGAGCATGTGCCCGAAGTAGTTTGACCTTGAAGTTTTTTGCAAGCCTTAGCCACCTCAACAGGGCCAGCCATATAGCCAAGACGCCAACCTGTCATAGCGTAAGCTTTTGAAAGACCGTTGATTACAATAGTTTGTTTGTAAACATTGGGAAACTGTGCTATAGATTCGTGGCTGCCTTGATATGTAAGATGTTCGTAAATTTCGTCGCTAATGATAGCTATTTCGGGATATTTAGCAAGCACATCGGCAAGAGCCTTGAGTTCGTCTTTGGTGTAAATGCTTCCCGAAGGATTAGAAGGTGCGTTGAGAATAAAGCCGTGAGTTTTGGGTGTGATGGCTTTTTCCAACTGTTCGGGAGTAATCTTGTAGTAGTTTTCGGGATTTCCCTCAATGATAACGGGAGTTGCATTGCAGAGATGTGCAAGTTCGATATACGACACCCAGTAAGGAGTGGGAATTATCACCTCGTCGCCTTCTTGAAAAAGGCACTGCATAGCGTTGGCAAGGCACTGTTTAGCACCTGTTGACACAACTATCTGATTCTCGGCATATTCAAGATTGTTTTCACGTTTGAATTTGCCTTGGATTGCCTGTATCAAATCTTTATAACCGGGTACGGGCGAATAAAACGAATAATTGTCGTCGATGGCTTTTTTGGCAGCGGCTTTCACGTTGTCGGGAGTGAAAAAGTCGGGCTGACCAACTGTAAGGTTCACAACGTCGATGCCTTGTTCTTTTAGTTCGTTGCTCTTCTGGCTCATCGCAAGTGTCTGCGATTCGGCTACTCTGTTGATTCTTGATGATAATCTCATTTTTGTATATTTTTATGATGTTTTAATAATTTGCATTTTTATAACGGATCTACATTCACAGAAGATATTAATCCGGGTTTTGCAGCAGTAGATTTTATATATCCTATAGCTTCGGAAATAATCTTTTTGGCAGCCGCACCATAATGAGTTCGGCTAATTTTTAACATTATCTCCTTTATATATAGTGTTTGAATTCGACTAATGATTGGATATTCAGGACCGAGCACCCCGGCACCAAACGATTTGCGAAGAATGTCGGCAAGTCGAGACGATTCTAAATCCAAGTCTGTAGCGCTCTTGTGTTTAAGTTGAATCTTCACTAAGCGTGTGTACGGCGGATAAAGAAATTTGCTACGCTCGGCTATCAAACGATTGTAGAGCAATGTGTAATTATTGCTGATAATATCCTGAAATACAGGATGTGTAGGATTATTGGTTTGAATAAGCACATGACCTTTGATGTCGGAACGTCCGGCACGACCTCCTACCTGCGAAATCATCTGATAAGCACGTTCTTCTGCCCGAAAATCTGGATAATTGAGCATACTGTCGGCATTGAGAATAGCCACAAGACGAAGTTTCTTAAAATCAAATCCTTTTGAAATCATCTGAGTGCCGGCAATGATGTCGATATTGCCTTCTTCAAAGTCGGAAATGATTTTTTCGTAACGTGCCACCGAAGTGGTAACATCAGAATCCAACCGCGAAATCCGCGCATCGGGAAAGAATATTTTAATTTCGTCTTCAATTTTTTCAGTGCCGAAGCCAATAGTTTTCATTGCAGTATCGCCGCACGCCATACATTTGTGGGGCATTTCCATACAAAAACCACAATGGTGACATACCAAACGTCCGTCGCGCTTGTGATACGTGAGACTTACATCGCAATTTTCGCAAACAGGAATCCATCCGCAGGTTTGACACTCCACATAAGGCGAGAATCCGCGACGATTGCGAAACAGCAATGCTTGTTCTTGATTGTCGACACATTTTTTCACCTCGCCAAGAAGCTGCGGCGAAAATAGCGATTTCATCTGACGGCGTTTCATGGCATCAAGTGTGTCAACTATCTGAAACTGAGGTTGTCCTTGTTCCGAGAAACGTTTATTGAGTTCCACAAGACCATACTTGCCGCTCTTGGCGTTGAAATACGATTCGAGCGACGGTGTGGCAGAACCCAACAGCACTTTGGCGTTGTAAATCTGGGCAAGCACCATAGAACAGTCGCGGGCATTGTATCGCGGAGCTGGGTCGTACTGCTTAAATGATGTTTCGTGTTCCTCGTCAACAATGATAAGCCCAAGGTTGACAAACGGCAAAAACACCGACGAGCGCACACCGAGAATCAATTTTGGTTCGTTGCCATCAACTAATGTCTTCCAAATTTCAGAACGTTCGGCATCAGATAATTTGCTATGGTAAATGCACACCGAATTGCCAAACACTTTTTGCAAACGTCTAATAATCTGCGATGTAAGCACAATTTCGGGCAATAAGTAAAGTACTCGTTTGCCTTCCGACAGATATTTGTCGATAAGTTTGATATATATTTCGGTTTTGCCGCTACCTGTTACTCCATAAAGTAGAACAGTGTTTTTTTGAGCAAACTCGTTTTCAATCTGTTCATAAGCTGTTTGCTGAGCCGGAGTAAGGTTGTGATACAATTCAATATCGCCGTCGTATTTTTCCAAACGGCTCACTTCCTTTTCGTATTCGGTCAAGACACCTTTTTGCACAAGTGCCGATAGTGCCTGCGACGACAAATCAGGATTCTTCAAAAGTTTTGAGCGTGATATTTCGCCGTGCGAGGTGATAATGCCATTCTCCATCTTGATACCCGAACCCGCAAGAAATGCCATCAACACTTGCATCTGTTTGAGAGCTTTGCGTTCAAGTGTATCAAACAATTCCTTGAACTGAATCTCCTTGGTAAAAGCCTCGTGAAGGGTTAAAAACTTTTCGGTTTTGGGTTTGTATTTATCTTCAATCACATTGTCGGCAACAAGATAACCCGACTGTATCAGGTTATATACCAGTGATATATATGTTTTTGACGAAACAATTTTACCCACCTTCGACACCGGTATTTGTGTTACTTGGTCGTTAAAGGCATTAAGCAATATTAGTTCCTTGGGTTTCAGATGGTCGTAATCTATAGGCAGATTGGTGCGGTAGAGCATTGTTTCGCTTTCGAGTTTCATACCCGACGGCAATGCGGCACGATAAACCTCGCCCACGGTGCACATATAATATTCAGCTATCCATTGCCAAAACTGAATCTGCTCTTGAGTAACCACCGGCTTGGAATCCAAAATTTCAAGCACTTCTTTAAGTTCGTAAGCCTCAGGCTTTTGCTCTACAAAACGATAAACTACGCCGGAATATAATTTTGACTTTCCGCAAGGTACCACTACCCGACAACCCGTGCAGCACTGTTCCGCGAGATAATCGGGAACAATGTAAATTAAAAGATTTGGAAGCGGAACGGGCAATATAACTTCGGCATAAAGTGGCTGCATCGTTTTCTAAATTTCAGATTCCGGTGTACCTGCTGCCTTTTCGTAGTCTTTCTGATAGAGCGGGTTTCTATATTTGTCGGGGACAGTAGTAATCGGACGTATCAGAAGGGTTTCTTTTGAACCCTGCTTTTTCAACAAGAATTCCACACGACGGTTGAATGCCTTCGACTCATCGTCAAACTCGCCGTTAATAATGTTAAACGAAATCGGGTTTTCCTCGCCGAGACCTGTAACCACCAACTGTTTGCTCTGCACACCGTGCTGTATTAGATAGTTGTACACGGCATTGCCACGTTTTTTCGACAACTTGAGGTTGTATACTGCACTACCTTTGGCATCGCAATAAGCTCGTATCTCAACCACTGCATCGCGGTTGTTTTTGAGATACTTGGCAAGAGAGTCAAGACTTGGAGTAGGTCCGAGTGCCGAAGCTGCACCGAAGGGGAACGAAATATCTTCTATTTCGGCAAGACAATCGTACATTACGCCATTTTCGTCGTAATACTTGCCGGGAATATGCTCAGGCTCATCCTGAGGCACGTGAGGCTCGGGACAATTGTGTTCGGGGTCGAGTTGTATTGTCTTGTAGTTCATCTGTTCGGGAGCATTGGCAGCTATGTCGAATGTTTCAGAATAAACTACTTTGTCGTTTACAGTGGCAGTCAAAGTGTAGTTGTGAGCACGACGACCGATAAAGATGTACTTACCTGTGCGAACATTAGGAACAGCGGTGCTCGATACACCAAGGCTGTTGTCGCGAATGGTAATCACGCTTTCGGGCACTTTGCCTTCGCACACGCCTACCAAGCCGGTTACAACTGTAAGTTCTGTTTCCATAACAGAGGGAAGACCCATAACGTAGAGGTCAGAACGTCCAATACCGTCTTTGCGCTCAGATGCAAAATACGACCTTGCGCTTGTAGGAGTGATAAAGAGGAAAACATCGTCTTCGGCGGTATTGATTGGGAATCCGGCGTTTACAGCCCTCGACCAAGTGCCAAACTCGTTGGCGTCGCAATAGAAAATATCGTATCCGCCCAGTCCGCGGTGACCTTTGCTGCTAAAATAGAGTTTTGAATTGTCGGGCAAGATAAACGGACCTTCTTCATCCTCAGATGTATTGATAGCATCGCCAAGGTTTTTGGCCTCGCCCCACGAACCGTCGGGCATACGCTCCGACACATAAATATCGTATCCGCCAAATCCACCCGGACGGTCGCTCGCAAAATAGAGACGTTTGCCATCGGTAGAAAGGCAAGCACCTGTTTCACGATATTTGGTGTTGATATTTTCGTTTAGCGGAACGGGCTCTAACCAATCATCACCTTTAAAATACGACACAAGCAAAGTACCATTGTCGTCTTCGCGGTAGATATAAAGTTCTGAACCATCGTAAGAGAGTGATACTGTGGCCTCGTGCTCTTCGGTGTTGATTTTATCGTTGAGCGGTTCAGGAGCCGACCACGTGCCGGTTTCAAGTTTTCGCGATACGTAGATATTCTCATCGTATTGGTCGTCGATACCAGCTTCGTGATCTTTGTATGGACGGCGCGATGTGAAAAACAGCATCGACTCGTCGGCTGTAAGCACAGGGCTATGGTCGGAGAATTCACTATTTACAATAGCGCCGAGGTTCTGCACCTGAATTTCCACAGGATGACTTTTCATCTCGTTGGTAAGGTTACAGAGGTCGATTTCCTTGTCGATGATTTCAAGAAATTTCTTGTTGGTAACGCGTCGTTTCAGCTTTTCAAGAGTGCTAAGAGCCTGATCGATAGAGTCGTTGACACGGTAAGCACGACCAAGATAAAACTCAGTTTCAATACCTTGAGTACCTTTACGCACCTTTGGTTTGTAAAGATTATATGCTTTTTTAAACTCGTAAATCGATGAATCTTTCTTGCTCGAAGTGTTCAAGTAGCAAAATCCAAGTTGAAAGTGATAAAGACCATTGTCGGGTTCCATCTCTATCATTTTTTTGTAGAGCTGAATAGCCGAAGAAAAGTCTTCGTTAAACACCATCGACTCTGCCATTCCAATGTTAATATCGTCTTGCGCAGACGCTGTTGAAGTTAGAAACAATGAGTCTGCCAATACAGTGAGGATGACGACAAATGAAAAAAATCGTTTTTTCATAGAAGTAAACATTAGAATGTTAGTATAATAATTTTGCTACAAATTTAGCATATTTTTAAAATAATCAAAAATTAATCAAAAAAATAAGCTTTGGCAAGATCTCTCAAGTTGTATCGCGAAGCCATAATTTCGCCATAAGCACCTGCAGAACGGAACGCTATCAAGTCGCCGCGCTGTGTAAGAGGCATTTGGTAACCTTGTGCAAACACGTCGGTAGATTCGCAAATCGGACCTACCACATCGTAAACATCTTCTGCTTCCGATACCGATGAAAGGTTCTCAATTTTGTGATACGAACCGTACAAAGCCGGACGTATCAAATCGTTAAATCCTGCATCCACAATAGCAAATGTAGTCTTGCTTGCTTTTTTTGTATACAAAGTACGAGCAATCATTGTGCCACACTGAGCCACTACAGCTCGTCCGAATTCAAAATGAACACGTTGACCCTCTTTTACATCAAGATTTTCGTGAATAGTGTCTAATAGTTTTTCAAAATCGGGAATAGGATTCTGGTCAGGATTGATATAATCCACGCCGAGTCCGCCACCGAGATTGATTTCGGGAAGGTTGAGACCAAGTAGTTGCAATTTCTGCTGCATCTCGTTGCTACGCTGACAAAGTAGACGATAAGGTTCAAGGTCCAAAATCTGCGAGCCAATATGATAATGCAAACCTATAAGTTTGATGTTGCTAAGCACCATCACTTCTTTTACCACTTGATCTAAAAGGTTGAAATTGATACCAAACTTGCTGTCTTCCAAGCCAGTATTGATACACTTATTAGTATGAGCGTCGATACCGGGATTAAGGCGGAGAGCAATTCTAGCAATTTTGCCACACTGCGATGCCAACTGGTTGATTACCTGAATCTCTTGTACTGATTCGCAGTTAAAACAAAAAATATCGTGAGCGAGAGCGTCGTTGATCTCCTTGTCGGATTTGCCAACACCTGCAAACACAACCTTAGATGGGTTGAATCCGCATTCTATGGCTTTGAGCACCTCATTGCCGCTAACGCAGTCGGCGCCGAAACCGTAATCGCTGATGGTTTTCAATATTACGGGATTGGCATTGGCCTTAACGGCGTAGTGCATATTGTAACCGTATTTGGCTGTTGCCTTGCTCAGTGTGTCGAGCGTGCGACGCAAAAGCGCCATATCATAATAATAAAAAGGTGTGGGGGTTCCCTCAAATTTTGAAATTAATTCTTTGCTGAACATAATCAGTGTGTTAGTTAAAGATTCATTACATCAATTTTCGGGTGCTAAAATAAGGGTTTCAAAAATTTTCTACAAAATTTTTTGTCAAATTATACATTTATTAAACAATTTGTTAATTTTGTAACAAAACTATGTGCAAAAAAAACACAAATACAAAACGGCAAGATGTTTGTTTTTAAACAAATATTAGTTATCTTTGTATTGGCAAATTATTAAACTCAGAGTTATAAAAAACGACGAAATGAACACACCCGAACAGCTATCGGTAAGAATTAAATTTAGAATAATGCTCATCTGTTTTGCGGCATATGCCGTACTTACAGGCTTGTCGTTTATATACCTGACATCAAACTACAATAAAATTGACGCCAGTTACCAGGCTGAAACCAAGATGAAAAACGAGCTTGCCGAGATTCGAAACCTTCAATACGAACTCTTCGGTCTCTACTCTTCGGCTCGAAACAAGGAAAAAGAAGACACTCTTATTTCTGAAATCAACAAACTTTGCACCCGTATCGACAAAGGTATCGAAACTCTTAAGGAAGTGGAACCCGAATTAAACCGCAAAACTGCGCAGTCGATATCCATTCTCCGCGAAGAATTCGACAATTACCAAATCAAAATAGGTGAAATAGCCAAAATCAAAGAAGACATCAACGTTCTCACCGAAGATGCCGGACGACTTACCACCGACCGCAACACCGTGCGCAAAACACTTTTCCAGTTTACCCTCGCCGGTATGAGCAAAATGTTTGACGATGCCTGTCAGAGCGAAAAAGCATTCTTAGACAACAGCAGCATAGAGCATTACGAAAAATTTAATAAGCAAATCGACGGTATCAACAATATTCTCAAATCTACCAACACATCCAACATTCTGATTAAATATCAGATGTCGAAAATGATGGATCAGTTGTCGGAATACCGTATGACATTCAACCTTGTGTTTTCTAAACAGTTGCTATTAGGTCTTGCCGACAACGACGGATACAAGGGCGAAGCCGTTGCACAAATCAAGACTATGCAAAACGACATCGACGAACTTATTATAGAATCAGACATTCTACGCGCCGACAAGAAAAAACGTACCAACACCATTGTAGCTGCGGTGCAAATTTCGGTGATAATTCTTGGTCTTTCATTCTTCCTATTGCTTTTCTCATCGGTAAACCATCCGATAGAAAAAATGAACGGTTATCTCGAAAAAATGCTCAAAGGCGAACTCACTCCGCCCGACATCAACGAAAACAGCAACAGCGAGATGAATATTATGGCTAAGAAAATAGCCGCATTTATCAACAATCTGAAAAAGAAGCAGTTGTTTACCGAAGACATTGGCGCCGGCAAAACCGACAACGAAATAGAACTACTCAGCGAAAACGACGAACTCGGTATCTCGCTTATCAATATGAAGAAAAATCTTGAACAGCAGTACGAATCGTACCGCGAACGCCGCAAAGCCGACGAAATTCAAGACAAAATCAACATAGGATTGGCAGAGTTTGGCGACATTCTGCGCAAAAACAACAACAATATCGACACTCTATGCGACGAAACCACACGCAACCTAATTCACTATATGGAAGCCAACTACGCCGCGATGTATCTCTACGTTGACGACAACCCCGAAGACATCCATTTAGAGATGAAGGCCACCTACGCTGCCGACCACAAAAAGTTTATTCAGAAAAAAATCAGCCTCTACGAAGGCATTGTGGGCACTTGCGCTGTGGAAAAAACAATGCAAATTATCGACGACATTCCTGCCGACTACATCACTATAGGTTCGGGATTCGGATTCACCAAGCCGGGACACCTTATTGTAGTGCCGCTGATGCTCAAAGACGATATTTACGGCATTTTGGAATTGTGCCGCACCGACAAATTCGAAGATTATCGTATCAAGTTTATCGAACACCTTGCCGAAGACATAGCCAGCACAATTTCTTACGTTAAAGAAAACGCCAAAAACCTATTCAAACTCAGAGAGGAAGGCAAACGTCTCGACGATTTCACTCAGCGCATTCAGCAACTGGAAAAAGATGTTGCGCAGAAAAACAACGAAATCAAAAAATACAAAAAGGAAATCGAAAAACTCAAAAAAGAGAACGAGAAACTTACCGACCAACAAATTTTAAATCAATAGAATAGCAAACAATCATTAATATGGAAAACAACAAAACAGCATATAACAAACTAAACACTATAAGGTGGAAAGTGGTGATTACGGCATCAGCTGCCGCAATTGTGCTTTGTGCCGCCGTTTTGTTTGTATATCATAAGGTTGTGGACCATAGGCTGACCGAATACAGCCGACAGACAAGCAACACTGCAGTTCAAAAATACGCCAACTATCTTGAAAGCCATCTCAACGGCACTGTTTACGACCTCAACGCTCAGGCAAGTTCTATTTCATCGCTAATACAACAAATAGGAATTCAAACCAGAGAAGTAACAGTAAACACGTTATCAACATATCTACGGCAAAATCAAACAATTAAATCGCTTTTTGTAATTTCTGAGCCATACATACTCACCACAAGCGACAGTTTATTGGTAAACACCCATCCGGGATTTCCTATCGGGTGGTACGGCAAAATCACACGTCACGAAAACACCGACACGCCGGAACTCTCCAACGACTTGCTTGCCACATCTACCGAAGTATTTGATCTTTACCGCGATACCAAGCACGACCATTTGTCTAAAATTCTTGCTCTCGATGTTGACGGTGAAATTTCAAACACACTTGTATGCATTATTCCGTTTTTCAACAAAGAAAAATTTGCAGGTGTAATTGGTGCCGACATCGACCTCAAATACTACCGCAACAATCTTGATGAAATGATTCCCTCAGATCAATACATCATCATTGCCGATAAAAACGGAAAAATTTTCTACTCGCGTAAAAAAGAATATCAAAACCGTTATATTACAGAAACACTGCGCTTTACAGAAGAACAGTTTAATATAATGGAAAAGACAGCCGACAATCTGCCAGCCGATGTAGAAACCAACCTGATAGAAGAAGGCAATCAAAGCGTGTTTATACACAATAGCCGCATTTCTATTCCATACACTAGCGACTTTTTTGCCTTGATTTCCATTACCCCGTCTTTGTCGCTCAAAACAGATCAATGGGCTGCCGAAGGTTCAGCTGTTCTGATTGCAGCAATGTTTCTTGCGCTATTTATCATAGCCATCATCATCATCACGGGACACATTACCAAACCAATCACCGTGCTCCGCGACATTGTTAAACGCATAGCACAAGGCAATTTTGAAATTGATGACGAACATTCGGCGCAAGCTCTGCACACCAACGAGTTTGCTTCTATCATACGTTCACTTCAATCGCTTACCAACTCGCTAAAACAGACTGCCGAGTTTGCATCAGATATTCGCGACGGCAACTTAGACGCAGAATATAAGGTGTCGATCAAAAACAACTCTATCGGCACAGCTCTCGTGTCAATGCGCGACAGCATGATAGAAACCCGCGACAAAGAACAGAAACGTATCGCCGAAGAAAAACGTACACAGTGGGCTACCGAAGGTCACTCTATATTCAGTGATATTCTGCGAAACAGCATTTCCGACATTCATAAACTGAGCAACGAAGTTATCGACAACCTCGTGCCATATATCAATGTAAACCAAGGCGGTATTTTTATACGCACCAAGTCGCCAGAAGACCCCAAAAAGGAAATTCTCGAACTTTACGGAGTGTTTGCATTCGGTCACGAACGGTTTCACAAACGCACCTTACAATTAGACGAAGGTCTTATCGGTGCTTGTGCAATGGAAAAACACACTATTGTGCTCAACAATGTGCCCGACAACTACGCCGACATATCCTCTGGTCTTGGCAAGGCTAAACCAAAAGCCATTATGTTTGTGCCGCTCGTATACAACGACACATTGTACGGCGTAATGGAGTTTGCTTCATTCAAAGAGTTTGAGCAATATCAGATTTCGTTTGTAGAACGTATCTCCGAAAACGTGGCTTCAACCATTGCCAACGCCAAAATCAATGAGCAGACAGCCGAACTGCTTCAGCAGTCGCGTATGCAGTCAAAACAGATGGAGGAAAAAGAGGCAAACCTGCGCAGCGAAATCGAAACACTCACCAGCCTTGTAGAAACTTCGCAATACGAACTCTCGCAAATAGAAAAAACTCAATACGCACTCAACCGCACCATTATGAGCGCAGTATTCAGTCTCAAAGGCGAAACTCTCGATGCCAACCGCAAGTTCTGTCTGCGCTACACATTGGACGTAAACGACATCAAGCGCAAAAACATATACGAAATATTGCAGTTGACACTTGCCAAGTACGATGATTTCAAACGTGTTTGGGACAGTGTAAAACAAGGAGGTACAGAAACTTACGTTACCGAGTTTAAAATCAACAACTCTATACGTAAAATCAAAAACATCTTTGTGCCTATCTACGACACCGACAACTCTGTTGAAAAAATACTCTGCCTTGCATTCGACGTTACCACACAGCTCAACACCGAGGAGGAACTTGCCAAGATTCAAAAGCAGTACACCTCGATAAGCGAAGAGTCGAAAAACATGAAGAAACAGATCAAATCATTCACCGACGATATCGAACAACTAAACCGCGAGCTCACCGACTCAAAACGTCAAAATGTAGAAAATCGTCAGAAATTCGACAAAGCGTCGGCATCTGAGGCATTCTTCAAACGCGAACTTGAAAAACGTATCACCAAATTCCGCAAGATTGAAGCCAACCTCAAAAACAAGGTTAAAGCTCTTGAAGCTCAATTATCAGGACAAGACAAAAACAACGAAGAAGAAAACGGAAAACAGGATAACGAAGTCCAGTCATGAAAAAACTACTATTCTATATTGCCATTGTTGCTTCCGCCCTGCTCCTGAGCACATCATCAGCCAAGGCGCAGGGATTCGACTACCAAAACATAATCAAATTTGCGCATTACGTGTATTGGCCAGAACCTTTACCACAGGACACCTTTATAATATATATAGCAGCACAACAGCCCGAGCCATTCAACGGAATAGCCAACGCACTCAAATCGCAAACTTTCAACAACAAACCTATAACTGTAAGAGCATACAACGACAACACATCCATCGACGACGCATTGGTGGTATTCATCGACCGCTCAGCCGAAATTTCTAACGAAATTTTGGAAGGAAAACTAAAAAAAATGAAGATTCTTACGCTGTCAAACAACAAAAATTTATTAAATTACGGCTGTATGTTTTTTATAGAACAAAAAGCCAGTAGTATCGACTATCTATTTAAAAAAGAAGCAATTATAGATTCAGGACTTATGTTCAGAACCACTCTTCTAAGCCCGGGTCATCAATACAAAGAATAAGAAAAAGAAAAAATTTTTAAAAGTAGAGACTATGAATCCTTTTGCCAACCTATCGATAAAGCACAAAATCACTTTCAGTGTGGCTTGTGCAGTGCTTATCACAGCAGCGTTGTGCTATATTTGCAGCAATGCAATACTTAGCACCGCCAACACCGAAGACTTTCAAAACAAGTACGAAGGCATAGCCAAAATGCTTGCCATCGAAGGCACATCTTGTATTGAGATGAACCAACCACAAGACCTCAAAGAGCGTTGCGAATTTTTCGAAGTTTTTCCGCCCATTGAGTTTGTGCAGTTCTACTCCACCGACCAAAAACAGTTTTATAGTCACACATTCAACAATGCAAAGGATTTTACCCCGCCTCCAACATTAGAGCCTAAAAGCTCAGCACGTTTTGAGGACGGATATCTCATTATAACCAAGCCGGTTATTAGAGATTCCGATATTTTGGGTGCTGTATATTTGGAAGTTTCCACAGCCGAGCTCTCCAACCGCAAGGTGCAATACTCGGCAGCAATGTTTGTATTCATTGCAGCTATTACTGTTGTAATTGCTCTAATTGTGTCGTATCTCATAGCACGTCCGTTGTCGAAACCGATACTCAGTCTCACCGAACACATCAAACGTGCCAACGACACCGGCAACTACACTCAAGACATCGACCTGCCCAAAAACAAAGACGAAGTGGCAGACCTCTACAACGAGTTTGAGAAGATGACCCAAATCATAGCCAAAACCGAGGCAGAACGTCAAAAGGCTGTGCTGCAAGAGAAAGCCACCAACGAGATTTACACCAAGCTGAGTATGAATGCGTTTGAGGCGCTTATCGTAACCGACGAAAAAGTCAAAGTGGTATCGCTCAACCCCGCTGCCGAAAAACTCACTGGTTTCCACAACGACGAAGTACAAGGTATGCCATTGCTATCACTGCTACAACCCGAACAAAGCCGCCGTTCTGCTGCAGAGGCAGAGGTTAAGAAATTCCTCGAAACAGGGTCGTGCAAATATACCGAAGCACCGTTTGAGGGCGTTTGCGTAAATAAAAACGGCGATACATACATTGCCGACATGACCGTGTCGTATTACGATACCGACACAGCAAAAGGATGCGCCATCACCATCCGCGACATCACCAAACGCAAACAATGGGAAAAAGAACTCATCGAGGCCAAACAAAAAGCCGAAGAATCTGACAAACTTAAATCGGCGTTTCTTGCCAATATGAGCCACGAGATACGCACACCTATGAACTCAATCATCGGTTTCTCAGAACTTTTAGCAAAAACAAGCGGTCTTACAGGTTCAAAAGCTAAATACTTAGACCTCATTGTAAGCAGCGGCAAGAGCCTTCTCAACCTCATCAACGACATCATCGATATTTCAAAAATCGAAGCGGGACAATTAAAAGTTAAGACCCGCAAGTCGCCCCTCAACCCAATGATGAACGAAATTTACATTTCGCAATACCAAATCAACAACATCAAGGAGAAAGGCATTGGATTCTCGGTAAAAAATTCGGTAGAATCCGACGACTTCCAAATCGAAACCGACCCGTTCCGTTTCAAACAGGTTATCAACAACTTGATAACCAACGCTATGAAGTTTACCGACAAAGGTTTCATCGAATTTGGCTACCGTTTCAACACTCCCGAAGAACTTCTGTTTTACGTTAAGGACACAGGACAAGGAATGCCCAAGGAAAAATTGGATGTTATATTCGAACGTTTTGGTCAAATAGAGCAAAAAGGCGACAAAAACCAGCAAGGCACAGGTCTCGGACTTGCCATCTCTAAAAAACTAGTGGAACTTCTTGGCGGCAAAATGTGGGTAGAAAGCGAAGAAGGCGTAGGCAGCACATTCTACTTCACCCTACCCTACGACCCCGAACTCAACACCGCCGACGAATACGGAGCATCAGGCACTGCCGACGAAGCTGAAATTTCGCTCATAGGCAAAAAAATAATGGTGGCAGAAGACGAGGAAATGAACCGCATGCTTATGAACGAAATTCTTGCCGAAACCGGAGCAGAGATTATCTGGGCCGAAGACGGTGGACAAGCTGTGGAAATTGCTCGCAACCACAAAGATATCGACCTGATTCTTATGGACATCAAGATGCCCGTAATGGACGGTTACGAAGCCACTCGAGCCATACGCGAATTCGACAAAGATATTATTATCATTGCGCAAACCGCCTACGCCCTCAGCGACGAAAAAGACAAGACCATTAAGGCTGGTTGCAACTACTACCTTACCAAACCGCTCAACATCAGCTTGCTTATGAAGGTGTTGGCTGGTTTCTTAAAGAAAAAGAGTTGATAACTGAAGATATATTTGTAGGACGAGGAACGGAACTACACCGTATGCAAGACCTTTACGAACAGGTTTGCAACGGTAAAGGGCAGATTGTGCTCGTAGGTGGCGACTCGGGATGCGGCAAGTCGGCTTTGGCAAAACAATTTGCACAAAAAGCTACTGCCATTAGTAATTGCGACATTATTTCGTTCAAATGCAGATGTGCAAGTGTCGAATTGTCGTATATGCTGCTATTTCAGAGTTTTACAGGAAAGAAACCATCAAAAGAACTGCGTAGTTTTTTTGCCACGGCAACATTCAACGAAGTGGCTGATTATTTCTATAAACATCTACAACAGAGTGCAGTAGACAAACCAACGATAATTATCGCCGACAACTTTCAATACTGCAATCCCGACATTTTCGATATGGTCTATGCGCTTGCACAACATATCGTAGATGAACAATGCAAAATAATGGCAGTGGCTGCATACAATATGGCAGACCCGATAATCAAGTCGGATCCGCTTACCAACCGTATCAGCCGCGACCTCTTTCCTATAAAAATTGGCAGCATCACCGAGGCGTGGAAAACAGGCGGTTTTTGCGAACTTATTCCCGAACCGCTAAAACTTTCCGACACTGCTGTTTTGCTATCCACAATGTTTCCGGGTCACAAATTTCCGTCTGACACCGCCAACATAATACACTCTGTTACACATGGCAATCCTGCGTTTCTCACAGATTTGCTCAAATATATGCAGCGAAACGGCGACATCAAGCAAATTGATGACACTTGGATTATAGTCAATTTAGATTTCTATTCAAATGCTCGATATTTGCAAAGTGTTATCTCAAAACCTGTTACGGGCAACAAATATCATTATGTAGCTATCAAAGACAACAAAAAAGGCAATCCAAAAGAATTGCTCGACAAGACAATAGAAGCTGTATACAAACCGTCGATGCCCGAAGCGGTAAAATTAGCCGACAAAACTTGGGACACTCTTCTTTATTACCGTGCATCTAATGCTGTGTGGGAATATCGCGCCACCACATTACAAGCTAAATACTTGGCTCTATCATGGCTTGGATACCACAATGAGGCTCTCGAATGTGCAACGCTATTGCTCGGTTGCTCCAAAAGACTCAACAACGACAAATACTATCTTACTGCTGGATACTACTTTGCAGGTTTAGAAAAACTCTACCTTTCTGACCACGACAAGGCTATACAATACGTGCAAAAGGCAATAGATGTGCTTAAAGAAAACCCCGACCATCCTGCCCTTCCAGATTGTTATCATGCTTTGGGAAAGGTATATCTCACTCGCTACAACCATACTTCGGCTGATTATTTTTTAAACCTTGCTCTCAAAGGTTTCACCGAAAAAAACAACGAAGACAAAATAGCATTGGTAAAAATCGACCTTGCCACTCTCAAACGTACCGACAAAGACAATGCCGGTGCCTTCATGCTACTTAATGAGGTAATCTCATATTGCACCAAAGCCGTAAAACCGGCAATACTTGCCAAAGCTTATATCAATCTCGGACTATCATACGACAACGACAGCCGATTTGCCGAAGCCAAAAGATACTACACCGAGGCTCTCAGACTTTGTTTTTACATCGGCGACCGAATCAACCTTGCCAACTGCTACAACAATATGGGACTATCAAAAAACGCCCAAAGCAAATATTCAGAAGCATTGGCATACTTTCACAAAGCGTTGGAGATAGACCGTATGCTTGGCAATACTTCCAAGATTTCAATAAGTTACAACAATATAGGTCTTGCACTTCTAAACAGTGGCGACGAAAACGGTGCCGAAAAATATTTCAACGCCGCACTCGAAAACGATTCAAATGCGCCTAACAAATACGGCATTGCATTAACTTATAGCAATTTAGGTGCGCTATATTCGCAAAAGTCCGACACCGAAAACGCATTGCGATACTACAAACTCGCACTCAAAGAAGACCATGCCAACAGCGACATTGCCGGCATGATAGCCGACTACAACGCTATAGGCAATCTGCATTACGGTTCTGACGATATTCAGGGAGCAATGCAGTATTTCAACAAGTCGCTCGAACTATCGCAACAGAGCAACGACAACGCCGGACGTGCTGCCGTATACAACAATATCGGCAATATTTTCTTCTCTAAACAAGACCACGAACGCGCCGGACATTACTATTTAGAGGCTCTCAAAATAAACACCGAACTCAACGACAACGCTGCAGCGGCTCTCAACTATTCAAACCTTGCAAGCGTATACGAGGAACAAAAAAACACTGCCCGCGCCGAAACATATTACGAAAATGCCATTGAACTATATCACAAGGTTAAATACAAGGCGCAAGAGGCATACAATCTAACTTCACTCGCCACGCTATATTATCGCAGCGACCGTTTCAACAAGGCAAAACCTACCTACCTACTCGCTGCCAAAATATACAAAAACATCGGCGACATCAAAGAATACATACGTTCACTCTCGTTTGCCGGCGACACAATGCGTATTATGGGCGAATACAAAGAGGCGCAAAAAGCACTCGACGAAGCTATTGAACTGAGCCGCAATCAAGGCGACCTTCACTCCGAAGCACTCGCCACCGGTACTCTTGCCTGTATGTACGCCGAAATGCCCGACCCTCCGCGGGCTACAGAATACTACAAAAAAGCAATTGAACTATACCGTAGCGACAACGACCTTGATATGTTTGCCGAAATGTTGTCGGCACTTGCATATCTATACAACGAAAACGGCGACACCGACGAAGCTCTCATCTGCCAACATCAGGCAATTGACACTTACCGTCAAACCGGCAACATGGAGCAATTAGCAGCAGCATACGCCGAAACAGGACTTTTTTACGAAGGTAACAACTACGAAAAATCTGCCGAAAACTATATGCTGTCGGCTCAACATTACCAGATTGCCGAACAACAAGGACGTCAGGCTGATGCTCTCATCCACGCTGCCGACGCACTTATGCACACTCAAAACCGTGACAAAGGTTTGGAATGTCTCATGTCGGCTGTAAGCATTTTGCAAATTATGCGTGAAAACCACAACGACGAAGTTTCCGAAACCGACATCAACGATAAACTGGTTCAGGCTTATACCGCCATAGCCGACTACTTTTTTGAAACCAAAGACTATTTGTCGGCGGTGGCAAATTACAACACGGCGCTTGATATCAGTTCTCAAACCGAATCGCACACACGCACGGCTTACATTTGCAACAACATCGGTTACACTTACGATACCATCGGCTACTACACCCGCGCACTTGATTTTTACAAAAAAGCGTGCGAGGAGTACGACAAAGAGGAATTTAAAAGCGAAGGATTGTTTAACAATCTGAAAAACGTTGCACTTATGTACGCACGTCTCGGCAATCACGCCAAAGCCGCAGAATACTACCGCAAGGCGTTCGACACTTTTGAAAACGAATTTCACATTGAGATTTCGGCGTTGGCAGATTGTGCATTGTCTACTGCCACAGCCATATTCGGTATTGATGGCGACATCGAAACTGCCAACCAATATTTTCACAAGTCATATTCGCTCTTCAAAAAAGACGACAACCACTTAGGAATAATCAAGACGCTTCGCTCTCGCGCCGAGTCAAATGCAATTGTTAAACATTTTGACGAAGCCTCATCGCTGGCAAGCCAAATAATGCATATTTTTGACATAGCCACCGACATCAAAACCAAATGCGCCGCTCTGAGTGCAACAGCTCAAGTTAATATCCAAATAGGCAACTTAAACGAGGCTGCCAAAATCTATCAACAAGAGTTAGACATTCTTTTTGCTCGCGACCTTTGGGCAAACGCTGCACAACTGTATTACGATATGGCAGCCAAATTTGCCGAAAACTGCGGCAAAAAAGCAGCTACTATTGATTTCAACGGTAGCACTTACACCATCTTCGATTTTATTTCAAAGTTGATGTCAAATGCTATTGAACTTGCCAAAACCGAAAAAGACACCGACCTTGAAATTCAAGTGCTTATATCTCAGGCACGTTACAATGTGCAATGCGACGAAAAAATACTCGCAATGCAATACATAAGCCAAGCGGTAGAAGTTGCTGCGCACACAGGCGACCCCGAAACCGAAGCCACTACCCTATTAGAAATGGCAGACATACTAATACGCTACTATGAACAATATGATAGTGCTGCTCAGAGTATCTACCGTGCCGAAACACTTTTAGAACCGGTATCAAACAACTATCCTCGTCCCATTAGTATGGCATATGCTCGAGTACTTCAATTTGTGATTCTGGTACACAACCAGCAGTTCGATGATGCTAAATATATTTACAACACATATTCGCCACTGTTTGCGGGATATTTAGAATCCGTTCCTATGCTTCGACAAGCTCTGACTGATTACGCTAAGCATTTTGCTGCGGAATAGCCTTCAATATCATTTTGGTGAGTTGCTCAGTATCATCTGCCACATTATGATTGTGCATCATTAAAGCTTCATGCGAATTATATCCCCACGACACCGAAATAATGTCAACACCAGCTTTGCGGCAGGCTTCTATATCGCGAATTTCGTCGCCAATATATATAAGGTGTGTATAACGCTTTAACAATCGGCGTTTTACACGAAGCAATGCACGATTTTTGCCAAAAAGAGCAACATCGGTTTTGATAAAGCTGAAAAAGTTATCTAATTGATTATTAACAAGAAACTTTTTTACCGTTTCTTCCGAATTGGTAGAAAGTATTCCCAAATCGCACTTCGAAGATATGCCCTTTATCAAATGATTGATTCCCACGAACGGCTTTATGCTATCAGCCCGTTTTGCCGATTCTTTGCGAAAAAAACGCACAAGTCGTGGAATTTGCCAAAACTTTACACCGGAGCGTTTTACAATTTGGCGAGCCGATAGGTCTTTGTTGTTGGCAAAATCAAATTGACGGTAGCCAAATTTTACGGCAAACTCGTTGATAAGTCGGGCTCCCGCCTCAAAAGTATCGGCGAGAGTGCCGTCAAAATCAAACAATACTATGGCTCGATTCATAACTAACTGATACTGCGAGACGTAGTTTCTACCACAGTTTCATTGGTAAAGAGAATATCCACATCCTCGTTGTAATTGCCAATTGCCAACATATTGCCCACATTACTCATTGAAATAACTTTTGGGAAATACATCATTGATATGTCGCGACCCTTTTCGGCAGTTGACGAATTGTAGAATCTTAGTTTGCGGTCGGCACCCAAAACTGAGAAGAAAAGAGCATCGCTGCTAATCTTAATATCAATAACCTCGCAACCTATATCAAAATCTGCCACAGGCATAGGTATCTGCGGATTGTAAACGCAAACACGTCCGTCTTTAAAACCGTAAATGAGTCGTGTGGCATCAGCATTAATCGACATCGACTTCACTTCCGACGAACTTTCAATACCAAGACGGAATATTTCTGAAAGGGCGTTGATGCGATAAATCTTCAGATTGTGAAAATAGTCGTAGCCAGCCACATATTGCATATCGCGCGATACCGACATAAGTCTGAAATCGGTAATAGCCTTGTTGATTACCTTGGTTTTGATGTCCACCTTGTAAAGCGAAAAGTTATCACTTACAAAGAGAGTTTCATTGTTAAACGGATGGAAAAACATCTTCTTGATATTGCCGGTATAGTTGATAATATCAGAACACAAAGAGAAACCATCGTTTGACACGTTCATTACACGCAAGAAACTTTGTCCGCCTACAGCCATATATTTATTGTTGCGACTAAAAGCCATAGCTGTGGCGTTCACGTCTTGTTTATGCACAGGCTCCCACGACGAGGTGTCAAAAACTCTGAGTTTGCGACTTTGATCTGCCACGGCAATATATTCGTCGTTGAAACTAAAACATATGTCAGTAGCACCCTCGCGGGCAACCTTTATATTTCTTGTGTTAAAACCCTTAAACTGTGTTCCGGCATTTTTGCCTTCATCTTGTTTTTGTTTGATAATCATCACACGGGCAGTGCTGTTGCCCATTGCAGCCGACTGTTGCAGATATTCGTTGTAGCCGGCTTTGTCGCCCATTTTCTCGTACACTCCGGCAAGAGTAAGCAGCACCTCGTCGGGATGTGCTATCTTGTTAACAACGGCAAGTTTAAAATATTCCACAGCCTTTTGATAACGGCGGAGCATAAGACTTGCAACAGCAGCGTTGTAATAAGCATCGGGGTTTTCGGGATTCATCTGAATAACGGTTTCGCAATCCTCAATAGCAAGTTCAAGTTTGCCGAGATTGCCATATGCGGTGCTTCTTCGCAGATAAGCCAATTGGAATTCGGGGTCAATAGCAATTACCTTGTTGCAGCAGTCTAATAGGAAATCCCATTTTTCAAGATTGTGACACTTATTCATCTTAGCCACCAGTTCCACAATGTTTTTCTTTTCTACCGAACGAGGATCTGAAAATGTAGGTTCAGGTGCTGGCTCAGGTTCGGGTGTTGAGTTTGATTCGGCAACAGGTTCGGGTTCCGGTTGTGGTTCAGGTTCCGGCTCA
>JAGCVU010000123.1 GCA_017962175.1 Bacteroidales bacterium
CTTTTTAGCATTGTTCGATTTGAACATAGCACGCAGAAAGTTAACATACTCGTCTTGAATATCTTGATCCACATCTCTCACGAGCATATCCCACTCGTCGATTATGAGGATAAAGCGGTCGCCAGTTTTGTCGTTGATTTCTGCAAGTGCTTTGGCAAAAGATTCTTGTTCTTGCAAAAAAGGATATGATTTTGTTAGGTCGGCAACAAAGCATTTCTGAGCCTCTTTCAATATCTCGTTTTTTGGAATGTCGGCAAACCTGTTCCAATCGATGTATATCGTGGGATATTTGTTGAGGTGCGTTTTATAGTCGGGATTCTTTGTGATTTCCAAGCCCTCGAACAGTTCTTCCGACTTTGACGAACGGTCGTAGTAGGCATATGCCATCTGAGCCGCCACCGACTTGCCAAAACGGCGGGGACGGGAGATGCAGACAAACTTGTTCTCGGTATCAAGATTATTGTTTAAAAAGGTCAATAATCCTGACTTGTCAACAAAATTGCTGTTGATAACGCTCCTAAAATCGCTGTTGCCGTAATCTATGTAGTCGCTCATAACTTTTTTGGTTATATGTTATGTGCAAAAATAGAGAATTGTTTTGACATAACAAAAATAATTATGACAAGTGTTTCAACATATCTAATCCCCTTGGCTATCGCTGAAATCCTGCACGCACATATTGCGGTATTGTTTGTGGGTGCCGATGGCGGTGCCTATGCGGGTGTATTTTTCGCCCAAAATGTTGCGACGGTGTCCGCAGCCTGCCACTCCATCATCTATAAGTAATTGACGCACAATCTGCATTGCATCGGAATATCCAAACGAGATATTTTCGGCAATAAATCCGCCTCCAAAATAATTGCGTAGACGTTTGCCCATACTTGTACCGTCGGACGATTCGTGCTGAACCAAACCCTTTGGACCAATGTCGTTTACGTGATATTTGGCAGCATCGTACATTTTTTGGTTGGGATAGAGCATAGGAAGATTCTTAACCTGAGGAAGTTCCTTTAACAGAGAACGTTCGTAAGAATTAGATGAATTGCGCAAATCGCTGAGGTAACTCGACACAAATGTGGCTCCATCAAGACGCGCAAGATTACAATAAATTATTACAAGTTTCTCCTCGTTGGTGAGGTACGACGCATTGCCCACCGTGTTGGCCTTGGCTATTTGATCTGCCGTAAAGTTGCCGGGTTTGAAATTTGATGGAAGGCTTGCAGAGGCATTGTTGTTGCTGATATTGTTGGCGTTAGATACTCCGCCTGCAACGGTGCAGTAGCGCAGATACGAATCGTCGCTCCAAATGGTAAGCGAACCGTTGTCGGATTTGAGGAGTTGAAACCATTTTCGCTGACTGCCTGATATTGTGGATTTTACTTCAATGTCGCCATCCGAATCGATATTCACCTTATAAACATTAAGGCTGCCGCTGTTGAGCCATACAAAAATATCGTTTGACGCCAGCACAAACTCGTCGCGACCGCCTATTCTCTCCACGCTTCCCGATTGGCTGACCTTGCCGCCAGATACCTGTCCACGGCATTGAGAATCTACTTTGAAGGTTTTGCCAACAAGATTGGCAAAACTCTGCGGAAAAGCGGTGGTGCATAACGCCAATAGGGTTATTAACAATAGAAATTTTCTCATAACTTCATAATTTATAAGTGATTAATAAATAAATGTAACTACCTACAAATGTACGAAAAAAACGCAACCGCTGTTACGTATTTTTCGGTTTTGCACTAAGTTTTTCGCTTAAACCCCTCACAAACACTTGCAAAAGGGGTTTCGGCTGCTTTATCTTTGCACCGTAAACAAGAAATAGTAATAACTAAAAGTAGAAAAAAAATGAAGAAGTTATTTTTAACAGCGATGATGGCCGCAGCAGTTTTTTCGGCCGCCGCACAAGAGGAAGAAGCGGTAGAAAGTCCGCTAACGTTTGAAACAAATTTAAATTCAAATGCACTTTGGCGTGGAACACACGTTACAGGTCTCTCAGCCGAAGGCATTATCAATTACTCAGTTGCCGGATTCAGCGCAGGTGTTGACGCTATTTCGGCTATCGGCAAAGACGACTACAATGAGTTAGATTTTTATATAAGTTATCAGGTTAAGGGTGCTTTTGTTTCGCTCACCGACTATTCGTGGACGATGGACAAATTTGAATATTTCGGACCTTACAAAGAGTACCATTTTCTTGAACTCGGCGTGGGATACGATTTTTCGGAAATCACCGACCTGCCGCTTTCGGTAAGTTACAACGTGATGCTTGCCGGCGCCAATCGCACAGCCGACGACAAACAAGGCTATTCTTCTTACATAGAGATAGGTTTTGCCCCGTCGCTTGCCTGCGGAATTGATTTAGACATTGCCTTAGGTATGGCTTTGGAAGGCGAAGAATCGGCACTGATGTACACCAAGAAAGACGGTTTCAATGTCTGCAACGCAAAGTTCGGAGTGTCAAAAACTTACAATCTCAAAGACTTCTGCACCGTAACGCCTAATGTAAACATAATGTGCAATCCCACAGGCTTTGGCGATCACGGCGAGGCTTATTTCTCAGCAGGTGTAGGTTTCGCATTCTAACTAATTTTTTTAGAGTAAATGTAAAGTTTAATATATTTATAGTTAAATACGTATTACACGTATAGAGCCATAAGTAAAAATCGTAAAACTATGAAAAGGATAGAAGCAATTATCAGAAAAACCAAGTTTGACGAAGTTAAAGAGGCGCTTTTAGACTCAGACATCAACTGGTTTGAGTATCACGATGTACACGGAATCGGTCAGTCGCGTCAGGAGAGAATATACCGTGGCGTGGTTTACAATACCGATATGATTGAACGTGTGGCACTTACCATTATCTGCCGCGAAGTTTGCGTAGACAACACCATAAATGTAATTCTCAAAACAGCCAACACCGGCGAAATTGGCGACGGCCGTATATTTCTAAGCGATGTTATCGACTGCTGGTCGATACGCACCGGTGAACACGGCGACACTGTGCTGAGAGACAAGAAATAATTGACAATTCACTATTGACAATTAACAATTCATAATTAGTAATCATTAATAAGAATTATTATGGAAAGTATTTTATTAGATATAGCCCCCGTGGTAGAGGAGGCAAAAGACTATGTAAACGGTATTGACACCCTTTGGGTATTGTTGGGTGCAATGTTGGTATTTTGGATGCAGCCCGGATTCGCACTCGTGGAGGCTGGTCTCACACGCGCCAAAAACACCGCCAACATACTTATGAAAAACTTCTGCGACTTTATGTGCGGTTCGGTATTGTACTGGATAGCAGGCTTTACGATAATGTACGGTGCGGACAACGCTTTTATAGGCTGGGAAGGATTCGGCTTTA
>JAGCVU010000124.1 GCA_017962175.1 Bacteroidales bacterium
CGACTATCATTCGCTTACCACGCACCCTCATCCCGAGGATTTGCGTATCAACGTTAAAAAAATTCTCAGCCAATATATTGCAAGCGGTCTCGACCCCGAAAAAAGCACTATCTACGTTCAGAGCGACGTTCCCGAAGTGTGTGAACTCTATATGCTTATGAATATGAACGCTTACATAGGCGAACTTGAACGCACCGCTTCGTTTAAAGAAAAAGCACGCCAAAACCCCGACAACGTAAATGCCGGACTTTTGACCTACGCTGTGCTTATGGCTTGCGACATCCTTATCCAAAAGGCCGACAAAGTGCCCGTAGGCAAAGACCAAGAGCAGCACCTTGAAATGACCTGCCGTTTTGCCCGCCGTTTCAACAATATCTACGGTGTGGAATACTTCAAAGAGCCTAAGGCGTTCTCGTTTAGCAAAGACTTGATAAAAGTGCCTGGTCTCGACGGCACAGGCAAGATGGGCAAAAGCACCAACAACGGCATCTACCTTATCGACGAAGACAAGGACATCCGCAAAAAAGTGATGAAAGCCGTTACCGACAGTGGTCCCACCGAGCCAAACCAAGCCAAACCAGAGGTAATTCAAAACCTTTTCACCCTTATGGATTTGGTATCAGACCGCAGCACCATCGAACATTTTGAAAACGCTTGGAACGATTGCTCCATCCGCTACGGCGACCTCAAAAAGCAACTTGCCGAAGACATTATCCGCGCCGTTGCCCCCATCCGCGAGCACATCAAAGACATCTACAACGATGACGCCTACCTTGAACGCGTTGCCCGCGAAGGTGCCGAAAAAGCCCGCGTCCAAGCCGCAAAAACAGTTAAAGAAGTTAGACAGATTATTGGATTCAAATAGGATTTATTTCACCACAATCCTTCCTGTCCAATATTTATCGCCTTCTAACGATAAATAATATTCACCATAGCGGAGTTTTGATAAATCAATTGTCAATTCTCCGCTATTTGTTACTTTGCCGGTGAGATAGGTTGACGAATTAAAGCCGCGCACAAAGTAAGTGTTATAAACCTTTGGATTAGAAATTGTTACAAGCATACGATCTTTTTCGTTACGAATACGCACCGAGGTGTTTTCATCATTTAGACGCTCTTGTTTCGACGAACTTCCCCACGATACAATATCGGCGTATGGGTCGAAAGTAATATCATAAACCTCAAAACCCGGGTCGAGAGTAAAACATTCATTCTCGCGAGTATTGTTTACTCGCACAAAAACACTTTCACCGTTTGAGCCATGAATCATTAGCGGCACTTTGGCTCGGAAAAATTTCATTGTGGAATCGGTGCGACGTTGTTCCAACTTGATATTCAACAGATTATCGGTATTTTGCTGCCAAAGCACACGATAAACGGGCGTGCCGCGGCCATAGTACCATTGGTCGAAAAACCAAGTGTAATCTTTGCCCGAAAAATCATTTACAAGGCGGAAAAAATCTTGCGACGAGGCATTGCCGTTGTTGCGGTATCGCGAATGCTTTATATAAAATTTCAAAAGTCCGAAAAATGTAGTGTCGCCAAGTTCGGTGCGGAGCATGTGAAGGAGCATACTGCCCTTGTCGTAGGTCATGCGGCTGTCGAAAATATTCCACACGTCGGTGGTGTCGCGAACGTAGATAGAGCCGAGCGGTTTAGATGCAGCGGAATATATTTTTTGACGTCGCCACAGTATAGGTTCGTTGTTTTGACCTACGCCCACCTCTTCGGCAAGTCCCTCGCACCATTCGGCAAAACCTTCATTGATCCACACGTCGGTCCATCGGCTACAAGTAATTGTGTTGCCAAACCATTGATGAGCAAGTTCGTGAATCATTAGCGACGGTGCAAAACCAGAAAGAAAAGTCATTGTTTGGTTTTCCATTCCGCCTCCCCAAAGAAACTGCGCCTGAGCATATTTTTCATCGGCAAAGGGATAAACGCCAAACGAATCGCACAGCATTTTAAACGCGGGAACAATTCTCAAAGCCCTTTTGCGGGCGTGTTCGGCTTGGTCGCGAAAATAATAGTTGACATACAAAACCGAATCACCATTATTAAGGTGTATATAATCTTGACAAACTTCGTATTCGCTAACTGCCACTGCCACAAGGTAAAAGGCAATTTTGTGACGATGCATAAAATTTGTAGTGCGAATACCGTTAACCACTGTATCTGAAAGTATTACACCATTGGCAGCCGAACGATATTTTTCGGGACACGACACAATCACCTGCGCCGAATCGTATTTGTCGGTATTGATTTGATGGCAAGGGTGCCAATCTTTTGAGCCGTTGGGTTCCGAAAGTGTCCAAAAAATAGGAGTATGTCCGTGTTTAGAAAAAACCGCCGAACCAAAACCCGAATCGCCGGGTACACCTTCGTAAATCACCTTTACCGAATCGCTATACGACCAAGTGTCGTCGGGATAAATAATCAGAGAATCACCTTGATGATTGAATTTTAGCGGGTTATCACCGTGCATTACATTCTTTACTTCAAGCGACGAAGCAAGGTCGAATTGCAACGGCAGGAAACGGTCTTGTCTGGATTTTACAGCAAAATATTGAGTGGTTACACCTTTTATATATTTAACCGAAGGGTCAATGCTCAAATTGATACGCACAAATTGCATATCCACCCACGAAAATGGATTTTTGGCAGCCGACACCGCAGTTGCACAAAACAACAACAGCAAAAATACTAACCGTTGCATTTACCCAACACCTTTATAATAGTATCTTCAATTACTTTGGGATAATGTTCGTATTCGAGGGCGTGCACACGTTGGGCAAGAGTGTCGGCGGTGTCGTCGGGCAATACAGGACATTTAGCTTGGAAAATCACTGAGCCACGGTCGTAATCGTTGTCGATAAAATGAATAGTAATGCCGCTCTCCTTATCGCCGCTATCGAGCACGCTCTGATGCACACGGTTGCCATACATACCTTTTCCACCATGTTTTGGCAGCAACGACGGATGTATGTTGACAATTCTTTGATCAAAAGCCGTCACAATATAGTCGGGTACAAGTTTGATGTATCCCGCCAGCACCACAAAATTGGTACGGAAGTCGCGCAAAACGCCAAGCATAAAGTCTGTGTCGTCGATCAAACGCTTTGAAAGCACCAAACATGGCACCGAATGACGACGACAACGCTCTATTACAAACGCCTTCGGATTGTCGGTAATCAATAGTCCGATACGTACTAACTTACTATCTTTAAAATAGTTGAATATATTTTCGGCATTAGTGCCGCTGCCCGAGGCAAATATAGTTACGTTCCACATAAAAATTTTTTTTAAAAAATTTAACGTGCAAATATATCAATAAATCTTCAATAGCCACGTTTTAAAGCATTTAAAATAATAGTGTCGAAAAATAATTTTTTAACAATCAATTAATTACAAAAATATTTTTTTTTTCGGTCTAAAATTGTTTTCTTTGCGGCGAATTTAAAAAAGAGAAATCGAAGTTTAATTTTTAAAAAATTATTTATCATGAACGAAGACATAAAGAAAAAAGTAAAAGAGATTATTGTTGAGAAATTAGGTGTAGACGAAGCAGAAGTTACTGAAGAAGCATCTTTCACAAACGACCTTGGTGCCGATTCTCTCGACACAGTAGAACTCATCATGCAGTTCGAAAAAGAGTTCAACATCTCTATTCCCGACGATCAAGCTGAAAAAATCGCTACCGTAGGCGAAGCTATCGAATACATCGAAAACCAACAAAAATAAATTATTTCTATGGAATTAAAACGAGTAGTCGTAACTGGCATGGGGACAATAAACCCCTTAGGCCATAATATAACCGAGTTTTGGGAAAATTTAAAATCCGGTGTAAGCGGCGCAGGTCCGATTACCCGTTTTAATCCCGAAAAATTCAAGACCCGGTTTGCCTGCGAGGTTAAAAATTTCGACGAGGTTGACGCTCAGTTCTTCAACAAAAAAGAAACCGGACGTTTAGACCTTTTTGCTAAGTTCGCACTTATCTCTGCCGAAGAGGCTTGGAAAAACAGCGGACTTACACCCGAAAATTTCAACCACGACCGTGCAGGTGTAATCTGGGGCTCGGGCATCGGCGGAATCAACACCCTCACCGAAGAAGTAGAACAATTCTGCCAAGGCGATGGTTCTCCCCGTTTCAGCCCATTCTTTATTCCCAAAATGATTAGCGACATTGCTCCGGGACACATCAGCATGAAGTACGACCTTCGCGGACCTAACTTCACCACTGTTTCGGCATGCGCTTCGTCTACCAACGCCATTATCGACGCATTCAACTACGTACGTCTTGGCAAGGCAGACATCATTGTAACAGGTGGTTCTGAATCACCCGTGGGAATTGCTGCAGTTGCCGGATTCAACTCTATGAAGGCTCTCAGCACCAACAACGACAACTACAAAACAGCATCTCGTCCGTTTGACGCTACACGCGACGGATTTGTAATTGGTGAAGGTGGCGGTTGCCTCATTCTCGAAGAGTACGAACACGCTAAGGCACGCGGAGCAAAAATCCTCTGCGAACTTGCCGGAAGCGGTCTCACAGCCGACGCTCACCACATTACCGCTCCCCACCCCGAAGGACGTGGAGCAGCAGCTGTAATGAAACTTGCTATCGAAGATGCCGGACTTAAACCCGAAGACATTGACTATGTGAATGTTCACGGCACATCTACCGGTCTCGGCGACATTGCAGAATCAAAAGCAATACAGCAAGTGTTTGGCGATTACGCTTACAAAGTTAGCATCAGCAGCACCAAATCTATGACAGGTCACCTTCTCGGAGGCGCCGGCGTAGTAGAATCTATCGCTTGTGTGCTTGCAATGCTCAACGAAACCGTACCCCCGACCATCAATTTCCAAAACCCCGACCCGCATATCGACCCAAAACTCGACATCACACCCAACGTTGCCAAGAAAAGGGTTATCCGCGCAGCCCTCAACAACACATTCGGCTTTGGCGGACACAACGCTTCGGTGGTTTTCAAAAAGATTTAACGGCTAAAAAGGGGTGCATTTAAACGCTTAATGCGTAGCCATAAATGCAACCCTTTTTTTTAATTATTTAGCACAGGTGTTTAAGAACATAGCAGCCTTCATAAAGTACCTTTTCGGCAAAGACAAGAAATTCGCCCGCCAAATAAGGCGAATAACTGGTTTTTACCCTTACAACAAAGACCTTTACCAAACTGCACTTACTCACCGCTCGCTTTCGGCACGCACCAACACAGGATTTATGATCAACAACGAGCGCTTAGAATTTCTGGGCGACTCGGTGCTCGACCTCCTAATTGGTGAATACCTCTACAAGCGATTTTCAAACGAACAAGAAGGATTCCTCACTCAACTTCGCGCCCGCATTGTTAATGGCGACAATCTCACCGAACTATCTAAGCAAATAGGTCTCGACTTGCTTGTAAAAACCTCTGTAAAAAGCCATTCTTCAAATATTCACCTCTACGGCGACGCATTTGAAGCATTTCTCGGCGCAGTTTACTTAGACCGCGGATTTAGTCAGGCAGGCAAATTTATCTACAAGCGCATAATGCCAAAATATCTCAATATCTTTGAGTTAGAGCATCAAAACACCAACTACAAGAGCCAACTTATTGAGTGGGGACAAAAAAACAAAAACGAAATAGAATTTGCCACCGACGTGGAATATCCCGGAAGCAAATATTTTGTATCGTATGTGCGCATCAACGGCGAAAACTACGGTTCGGGCATTGGCATTTCAAAAAAAGAAGCAGAACAAAAAGCTTCAAAAGTTGCTTTAAGCAAACTAAGCTAACTCATTAACCATCATCCACTAATAGTTTATTAAAAAAAATCCCGCGATGATAATTCTCGACGACGTTCTTATCAACGAAGATATTTTTACCGAAAAATTTTGTTGCGACGTTACCGCCTGCCTTGGCACATGCTGCGTAGAAGGCGACAGCGGCGCACCTCTCGACTATACCGAAGTGCCAAAGCTCGAAAAGCATTTCAACGCCGCCAAAGAATATCTATCGCCCGATAACATTGCCGCTGTTGAAAATCAGGGATTTGCAGTAAGAGATTACGACAACGAACTTGTTACCCCTCTACTCAATCGTGCCGAATGTGCCTATTCGTACAAAGAAAACGGCATCACCCTTTGTGCCTACGAACGCGCATATCTCGACGGCAAAATTCCGTGGCGCAAACCCATTTCGTGTCATCTTTATCCCATCCGCCTCACTAAAGTAGGCATCTACACCGGCATAAAACTACATCGTTGGAGTGTTTGCCGCAGCGCATTTATCCTTGGTCGCAAAAAAAGTCTCCCCGCCTACAAGTTTTTAGAAGAGCCCATCGTCCGCCGTTTTGGACAAGATTTTTATGATCGCTTGTGCGAAGTAGCCGAGGCGTATTTAAAGGCACATAGGGGGAAATAAAAAGCATCATTTCAATTTTTTGCCCACAGAAGCAAGACCTTTGCTCACCTTGTACCAAAAATTAGGTTCAGCTTTTTCGCCAATAAGCAACTTAACTTCTTTGCTTTCAAATAATTCATGGTTACGAACACAAATAACAAAATCGGCTGTATCTTGCGATATAACACCATCGGTAGCCATTTTTAAAAGAGTTTTTGGGTCGAATTGATTCAAAAACACATGAACAGGACTACCTATTAATTTCGACATAGAAAAGACTAACATATTAGCAGCATCGTCCGACAATTCTCCAAAATATTTTTGCAATTCATCAATAGTAATTGGCATCTTGAAATCTGGAAAACAATATTTCAATGTGGTAATAATGTAGTTGTAAGATAGTTTCAAATCGTTATCGAACTTTTCAAACGAATCTCTCATAGGTTTAATGCTATCATCTTCACAAAAAAAATATCCCACTGAAATACCGAAGAAATGGGCAATTTTCTCCAAAGTTTCAAGCGTGGTGCTATTTCTGTGCATAGCCATAGTGAGTGCGGTTTGAGAGATTTTGGTTTTATCGCTCAACTTTTTGATTGTAATGCCAGCCTCATTACATAGTGTTTTAATGCGTTTTAAATCAATCATATACTAATTATTATTAAAAAATTCATTATTTGTGAAACAGTCTTACGATTTTTATCGTATATAAAAAGTGTAAATTGAAAATCTAATTACAATATTCAATTAATATTTTCGTTTACAAAGCAAATGTATAAAATAATTATTAAACAACTTAATAAATTATCGAAATAACAAACACAAAATTAAAAAACACAGATTTCAAACGGAATCTACCCGCATCCATTCTCAAAGGAGCGGCAGCCAACCTTGCTATTCAGGCTATTGGCAAAAACTTAAACAAGAAAAACTTGTTGCCTACATTGGCATTTGGAGCATTAGGGGGAGGTTTGTCCTATCTATCAAACGATAAATACCTCTCTACGCTAATTGCCACATCTATCTTTGGCGGAGGTAATGCACTGATTAACAAAACAAGCATACCAAAAACATTAGCAAAATATGCTGCCATAGGCACAGCGGCAAGATTGATGCTGAATATACCGGAAGCGGTGGCGAAATTTAAAGAAGTATCCGATAAAATCAAATGGGAAACAATCAAAGATTACAAGCTACCCAAAGGAGATTTACCATTTGTTGAACAAGCTGATCCAAACGTAGGTTGTACTCAGGCAACACTAGAATCAATCGCAACGTATCTTAATAAACCAATTATATTTACCGATTATTCACAAGGTTATGATTTTTATGATTATGCGGCAAACAAAAACCAATTTAATGTAAAAACCATTTACAATAAAGATTATAGTCATACCAAAGACATTCAAAAAATATCACAACTATGTTATGCAGTCGGCTCATATATTAACAATGGGTGTCCCGCAGCGGCAACTTATTTTAATGGGTATTTCAATCACACTGTGGGGATAATGGGCATAAAAATACAAAGGAAAAATATAAATGGAACATATAAATATAGATATTCAATAAGAATAATGAACCCTTCGGATAAAATGGATGAAGCTATGCAAACATCCGATTTTGCAAATTCAGTAATACGTATTGTAAAACCCTAATATACAGACAAATGTTAAAATATTCATGTATAATATTGTTATTATTAATTTGTTTGGGACAGACTTATGCCCAGCATATATCTTGGAACGACTTCAAGAATATGAAGGTTTATAATACAAACATAGTCAACCACAAGGCAAAAGTAATGCGTCAAATAAATAAGCATACACGTAAATTCAAACATAAGTTCAAAAAATACAATTATTTATATCATCATAATAAAGTAAATCAGTTGTTCGACGAAATGGATATTTATTATATTCCACGATACAGATTAACCGACACAGCGGAAGGCAAAGCGTACATTAAACTATCAAAACATTGCATCAGTAAAATATTGTTTGTTTATAACGGGTATAACTTAGGAGGATTCAATAACAAATGTATTAATACATTGACTCCTCAAAAAATAAAAAACGACTATTGGAACAAAAACAACTATACAGTTTACACACGACACTACTGTTGTTTTAAAATCGATGTTGAATTTCTCCATGATTTTTTGTACAAAGGAAATGAAGTATTTGTCTTAGAAAACATAAGCGATGATGACCCCAACGAAATGGAATATTTATACACAACAACCCAGTATAGTATACCCATACGTTATTCAAGAACCGAAATTTATAACCGAGCAATTAAATATGATGTTAAAAGCAAATATAAAGAGCAACATACAAATGTAAACCAATGAAATACATCAATATTATCGGCCTAATATTAATAGTTATAACACTAACTATCGGCAACCGCATTGCCCCGGGTCGTTATTGCGCATATTACAATAATGACACTATATGGGCATTAGGTCCTACCAATGGTGATGAAAATGCCAAAAATGGATTTTGGGTATTTTTTGATAAACAATACCCATCTAACAATTTAACTCTTTCAAGTATAGGTAATTACAAAAAAGATAAACTCCATGGTTGGTTTATTCAATTTGACGGAGATTCTTTACTGAGCAAATATTCAGAGCAGTATTTTTTAAACGACACTCTTAATGGCGAAGTTAGATTTTTCAACAAATCAGGTAAATGCAACCTTTTAATGCATTATTCACGAGGAGAAATGATAGACCGGCACTATCTTATCCCCGAAGATTATACCACATTTGAATTCCTAAATAACGTCAAACCCGAGATGCTTGATTCTACTTTTATTGATGAGATTGTAGGAATGGGAGAAAAATACGATCCTTGCATAACCATCTTAACAACACCCACACCAGACGACCGCATTGTTATCTTCAATTCGTGGACTAATATCATCAACTACATATGTGTAGCAATTTGCGGTATATTACTAATACTCAATATTATAAACTTCAAAAAAACAGAAAAATGAATAAAACATATAAATACCTTTAAAACCAATGAAATACGTCAATATTATCGGCATATTAATAATACTCATATTATCTACCCTTGGCAACCGCATAGCCCCGGGTCGCTATTGTACATACATAGCTAAAGACACCTTCCTGCATTCATTCTCAAAGGTGTAGCAGTCAACCTCGCTAATCAGGCTCTTGGCAAAAAATATAATTAGAAAAATTTCACCAAAAAAAATTTCTCCACTAACCACCTCTTTACCACCATATTACAACAAATTTTCATCTATCAACTGAAAAATCAGTTAAAAAACTTAAAAATAAGTTGCATAATTGAAACATAAGTTTTATCTTTGCGTTATAAATTACATAACTAATAAGTCAGTTATAAAACTTAAAAACCAATAGTAAGATGGAACAATTAACAAAGGCAGAAGAAAAAGTAATGCAGATTCTCTGGAAACTGAAATCCGCATTTGTAAAGGACATCATCGACCAGATGCCCGACCCCAAGCCACCGTACAACACTATTTCGTCGGTGGTAAGAATACTCCGCGAGAAAGGTTTCGTTGACTTTAAAGCTTACGGCAAAACCTACGAGTACTTTCCCGCTATCAGCAAAATGGCGTACAAAAAATACACCTTCGGACAAATGCTCCGAAACTATTTTGACGGCAGCTACGAAACAATGGTTTCGTATATGGTAGACGAAGAGTCAATCTCCGACCGCGAGATAAGCGAAATTAAACAGATAATCGACAAACGCTCTAAGTAATTATGCATCAGGCGGTAGCATATATAATAGAATCAGCGGTGATATTCGCAGTGCTTGTAAGTTTTTACAAATACGCTTGCTACCGACTATCGTACTACAAATGGGATAGGTTCTTTCTAATATCTTGCATTGTAATATGTTACGCATTACCGTTTTGCAAAATCAGCAACAATGCCGAAACTGTAAAGCCCAACACCGAAAACATATCGATTAAGAGCATCACACTCGGCACCAACGCTCACACCATCACCCTTTCGCGCGAAATCACAATGGCATCGCGCATCAAAAGGGCAATCAACAGTCCCGCGTTTTACACATTATTATTAGTATTGATAATAATCTACATCGCAGGAGCAGCAATCAAAGCGGTATCGGTAACAAGAGCATTGCTAAAAATCACCCGCTTAAAACGCGGCACACCAGAAACCACTCCCGACGGCATCAAAATCTACACCGCCGACAGCCGTACACCAGCATTCTCGTTCTTTGACAACATTTTTGTAAACAAAGCATTCCACACACTCGACACACATTCGCAAGAGATAATTCTCCATCACGAGCGTCAGCACATTAGCGGACACCACAGCGTAGATGTAATCATTTTTTCATTACTATCTATACTACAATGGTTTAACCCCGCCGTTAAAAAAGCCGCCGCCCTCAGCCGACAAATCTGCGAAAATATTGCAGACAGTCACGTGTCGAAAGATGCAAAAGCCGAATACACAATGCTATTGTTGAAACTCGGGCAACAAAAATCAGCCCCCACAATAGCCAACGAAAGTGGCAACCTCAAAGACCGAGTGCTCAATATCTTCTCTTACGACCGAGTCTACAACCGCAAGTTGAGATTCGCATGCGCACTGCCTATATTGTTGCTCCTTTTAGGTGCATACATAATAATAGGCGGAAAACTAAACACCAAAACCAAAAGCAATTGCACATTTCCCATAACGGGAGGCTACAAAGTGGTAGCCGAATATTTCGACAGTCAACTCTGCACTGGTACAAACCGCAAAAGCTATCAGATTTCGCATCACGAAGTAATGTTTTGCACGCCGCTAAACGCCAAAATCATAGCGCCGATAAAGGGAAACGTCACCTCTGCTTCAAGCTCCGAAATATCAATAACATCGGGCGACACCACAATTACCATCAAAAACATTTCGCCATATAAAATAGGAGCAAATGTTGACCAAGGGCAAACAATAGCATTCACCTCTGCAGCCACAACGGCCATCAAGGTAGAAATCAACAATCTACCCATTAACCCGTCCATCTTATTCAACTATTGATTTATATAACTATCATTAACTATTTAAAACTTAATACTATGCAAACCAAAAAGACAGACAAATCAGATCTTGAAGGTAAAAAGACTATCTTCTTAGAAATCGGTCTAATACTCACCCTATTGATCATTTGGGGAGTATTTGAGTTTGGCACACAAGCCACACAAGCCAACGATTTGGGCAGCGTTGTCATCAACGACGACGATGTTATCGAAATACCCGTCACGCATCGACCCGAGGTTCCGTTACCTCCTCCGCCACCTCAAAAAACTATTGCCACTATTATCGAAGTGGTAAACCACGATGTTGACAACGACATTTCGGTATCCACAGAAATAGACGAAAGCACAAAAGTTAACATTGAACCAACAGCTCCTGCCGAACTTCCAGAGGAAGTTATTCCCGAAGAACCTGTAATATTTGTTACCGCTGAAAAAATGCCGGAATTTAAAGGTGGCGACAGAGCACTTCTAAAATACATTGCCGAACACGTGGTTTATCCCGAGATGGCAAAAGAGAACGACATTCAAGGAACTGTATTTGTAAAGTTTGTAGTAAACGAACTTGGCAAAGTTACCGATGTGGAAATTCTCAGAGGCATCGACCCGTTGTTAGACAAAGAGGCTTTAAAAGTTATAAAAAGCCTTCCGGATTGGAAACCGGGCTATCAATCTGGCAAAAATGTTAAGGTAAGAATGCAAGTGCCGATAAAATTTAAGTTAAACAACTAACAAATAAAAATTTAGCACTATGCAAACCAAAAAATCACCCCACGCCGATCTGGAGAGCAAACGCGGTATAATGTTTCTTATCGGTCTACTTGTGGCACTCGGGCTAATTTACGCAGTTTTCAACTACGAAACGCCCACACCCACATATGAGGAGGCTACAATCGACATTCCGTCAGAGGCTCTCGAAATAGTGGAAATAAATTTTAAGCCTTAGGTTAAATAAATATTAAAAAAAATTTGCGTATAAAAAATAAACACAATAATTTTACACGCTCGAAAATGTAGCACAATTAAACTTAAATATAAACACACAAAAACATAATAAAATGGAAGAAAAAAAATCAGCAAAAGCCGACCTCGAAGGTAAACGTGGTATCTTCTTGGAAATCGGTCTCATACTTACCCTATTGGTAGTATGGGGTGCTTTCGAGTTCAGCACAAAAGCAGAGAAAGCCGAAGAATTCGGCCCATTGGCAATGACCGAAGACGTTGTGGAAGAAATTCCTATCACACGTCAGCAAGAAATCGAACTTCCCCCTCCGCCTCCACAACAACAAGTTGCCGAGATTCTCGAAGTGGTAGAAGACGACGTTAAAGTAGAAGACAACTTCATTCAAGAAGAGGTTGACGAAAACACCGCCGTTGAAATTCAAGAAATCGTTGAGGTTGCCCCTGTTGAGGAACAAGAAGAAGAGTCTGCTCCCTTCGTTATCGTTGAGGACATGCCCGAATTCAAAGGTGGCGACAAAGCTCTTCTCAAATACATTTCTGAGCACGTGGTTTATCCCGAAATTGCAAAGGAAAACGACATTCAAGGTACTGTTTACGTTAAATTCGTTGTAAACGAGAAAGGCAAAGTTACCAACGTAGGTCTTCTCCGTGGTGTTGACCCCTTGCTCGACAAAGAGGCTATCAAAGTGATCGAAAGCCTTCCTGATTGGAAACCCGGTCGTCAGTCTGGTAAAAACGTAAAAGTGTCGATGCAGGTGCCAATCAAGTTCCAACTTGCTAACTAAACATTCAAAAAAACTCGTAAAAAAAATCTGTCTCGCTTGACACGGGACAGATTTTTTTTTATATTTGCAAAAAAAGCTGCTCACTAACATTATTACTATGACTGTTAACAAAAGACCTATTATCATACCCTGGGACTATACCGAAAAGGCTGAGTTTGCATTGCTGCATGCTGTCAACATCACAAAAATCACCAACAACTCTTTAATACTCGTACACATAACCAAAAAAGAGTCTGACAACGACGTACAAAGCACACGTCTCGCCGGCATAGCTCAAAATATTCAAGAAAAATACGGCATAGCCACATCGTCGATAGTACGTTCAGGCAACATTTTCAGCGAAATCACCAAAGTGATTAACGAAACTGATGCTCAATTAGCTATTATGGGCACCCACGGAATGAAAGGGTTGCAAAAAATCACCGGCAGCTGGGCTCTTAAAGTGATAACTGGCTCAAAAGCACCTTTCATTGTGGTGCAAGACAAGCCATTGCCAAAAACCGACGTTACAAAAATAGTAGTACCGCTCGACTTCAAACTCGAAGAACGCGAAAAACTTGTGTGGACCAACTTTTTTGCAGGCATTTCTAAATGCAAATTTTTCATCTGTTATTCCGAAACAGGCGACGAGATTATCCAAAAGCGAACAATTGGCAACATCAAAGCTGCCACCAACTATCTTGAAGAACGGGGCATCAATTACGAACTACATCAACTGCCCGGCGACAACAGTCTTGCCAAAGAAACTATCAATTACGCCAAGAAAATCGACAGCGGAATGATAATAATTATGACTACCAAAAACATAAAATTTCAAGATTACGTACTCGGAGCCAACGAGCAGCAGATAATAGCCAACGACAGCAAAATTCCCGTAATGTGCGTAAACCCAAGAGCCAGCATCTAACTGTGCAATGGCAAAAAAAATAAACTCTTTTGCCCGTTTTGTAGCCCATCGATTGTTTTGTTTCAAAAAAATATATACCTTTGTATTTGGATATAAACAAATAATAAAAAATGGATAAAACAGAAAACAACAAATATGTAATAGGCATTACTCAGGGCGATATTAACGGTATCAACTACGAAATCATTATCAAAGCCCTTGCCGACCCGGAACTTTACAACAACTGCACCATAGTGCTCTACGGCTCTGCCAAGGCTATAGCATACCATCGCAAAACCTTCAACTTGCCGCAAATCAACTTTAATGCAGCCAAAGACGCATCAGAACTTGCTCCCAACAAAATCAACCTCATAAATATCGGCGACGAAAATATCAGACTCGACCTCGGACAGAGCACCGTTCAGGCGGGCGAATACTCTGCCGCCGCTCTCAAACAGGCTGTTCACGACCTCAAACAGGGCTATGTTGATATACTTGTAACTGCACCCATCAACAAAAACAATGTAAACGAAGCAGGACTGAAAATTCCCGGACACACCGAATTTCTTGCCGACAACTTTAATACGTCAGACTATCTAATGCTAATGACCTCCGACGAATTAAAAATCGGCGTTGTTACCGGACACGTTCCTCTAAAAGAGGTTGCCAACCACATTACTCCGCAAAAAATTGTTCAAAAACTCAGAATAATAAACCGCTCGCTGAAAGAAGATTTTACAATCCGTCGCCCAAAAATTGCGGTGCTCGGACTCAATCCCCACTCGGGCGACAACGGCGTTATTGGCAACGAAGAGACTGAAATCATTCTCCCGGCTCTAAAACAAGCCGAAGACGAGGGTATCACTTGCTTCGGTCCATATCCGTCAGACGGATTCTTTGCAGCTGAGTTGTACAAAAAATTCGACGCTGTGCTTGCAATGTATCACGACCAAGGACTGATACCTTTCAAGATAATTGCCAAAAACACAGGCATCAACTACACCGCCGGGCTTCCCATTGTGCGCACATCGCCCGACCACGGCACAGCATACGACATTGCCGGAAAAGGAATTGCCGACGAAACTTCGCTCAAAGAAGCCATCTACACTGGTATCAAAATTTGGCAAAACCGTCAACTGCTCAAAGGTATCAACCCGCTGAAAAAGATGACAGTGACCGAATCTGACAAAAAAATCTGCTAAACACGACTATTTAAAAACAAAATACAATGAAAGACTTCTCATACGAAAATCACGGTTCTGAACTCATCAACTCGCGTCTCTGCGTTATCGAAAACCGAACCGCCAAAAACCGCACTCTCGAAAACCTCAAAACCTTACATTCGTGTATCGACCTCACAAGCTTGAGCAATGCCGACAACGAAAACTCTATTGCCGACTTTGTGATGAATGTAAACACTTTTAAAGAAAACAACCCCGACATTCCCAACGTGGCAGGCATATGCGTATATCCCAAGTTTGTGCCCGTGGTAAAAAAACTTCTCACCGTACCTTCTGTTAAGATTGTTTCGGTAGCTGGAGCATTTCCCCACTCACAAACATTCGAGGAAGTTCAACTTCGCGAAATAGAACTCGCAGTGGAAGCCGGAGCCGATGAAATCGACGTAGTTATCAATGCCGGCGAAATCATCGACGAAAACGGAAGCAAAGCACTTGCCACACTCAAAAATATGAAAAAAGCTTGCGGCAACGCTCATCTTAAAGTGATTCTCGAAACCGGCGCATATAGCTACGATTCCGACATTTACGATGCAGCCATTATTGCTATGAAAGCCGGAGCCAACTTTATCAAAACTTCAACAGGCAAAATGGAACCTGCCGCCACTCCCAAAGCAGCCTTGATTATGGCCATAGCCATCAAAGACTACGAACGTGCCACAGGTGCTAAAATTGGTTTGAAACCCGCCGGAGGAATCCGCACTGCCGACCAAGCTCTCACATACTACACCATTGTAAAAGAGATACTTGGCGAAGAACGTTGCAACAGCGAATTTTTCCGTCTTGGTGCTACAAGTCTTTCTGCTGCTCTCATCAAAGATATTAAGAAATTTAAATAGGGCACTCCCCTATCCTATCGCGACCATACGCGCACTTCTTTGTTGCCAATCAACAGCGAAATACCGTCCTTTTTACCGTCTTCATCATACGAGACGCATATTTTGGGGTTTCGACGCTGATTCCAACGGTTGCGAATACGTTCTGCATCATCTTTGATGTCGGCAATACCTTGCTCGCCGATAAAATCCATACTTATAACCTGCCCGTTGCGGTCTGATTGGTTCATAGCATCCCAATCTACCGCCACGGGCAGCATTGTTTCTTCGGGATAGGTAATCAACTGTTCGTCGATAGAGGCAACAACCATTTCTGATTTTATCGTATCTATTTGATTAATCGAAGGTTGAGTCAACGGTTGTGCCATGTAAGTATTAGTTTCTTCTGTGTGTGCAATAGTATTCGACATTTTGGGCAACACAGACGAATGATCGTTTTTAGGTTCATCTTCAATTATGTTGTTATCCACGGCAGCATACACATCACGACCGTTGAAATCCAAAGCAATATTGCCCGAAATCACAGCAGAATCGATATTGTAAGCCGGAGCATACATCACCCTGAACATAAAGAAAAAAGCCGAAACCGCCGCGGCGGCTGCCATCGCATACCACAACGGACGGATTCGGCTGTGTTTGAGGGTTTGTTTATATGGGCATTGAATATCTTTGTTATCCAGTATCTTACAGTTGGAATATAAAACTGCGGAAGATAGGTTGGCATCGTTGTTTAGCACAAGATTGTTGTATTCGCATTTTTCGGCTTCGGTGGCAATGCCCTCGGTTACAAGCACCGCCAAACGATCGAAAAAAGGTGTATCCATTTCGTCAAAATCAGAAGTGTGCTTCAATTCCATAGCAAATTCGGCTTGAATAGAAGTATCTTTGGTATCCCCTACTGTGCAGTCGAATGCAGAGCGGTATTCATCAAACAGACCTCGGAACTCGGCGTTTTGAGCCACTGCACGTTCCAACTCTTTTGATTGTTGCTCGTTGAGAGCGCCATCAAAATAGTCAACTATCAATGCCTCAATATTTTCGCTATTTATCTTCATACCATTTCCTCCAAATCTGAATGAGAATGAATACCTACTTTTTCTAAATACTGTTTCAAGAAAACTCTTCCACGAAAAATGTAAACCTTAACCTGAGCAAGCGACAATCCTGTAATGCCGGCAATCTCCTGATACTGATAACCTTGAAGGTCGCGCAAGAGAATTACGCTTCGTTGTTCGGGTTTCATTGTTTGCAATGCTTGTTGAAGTATTTCTTGAACATCAGAATATTGATTAAAAGCATGTTGTTGAATATTTACCGACGTTTCCAAATCGTATGTAGGGTGATTTCTACGGGTATGGTCAATCATAGCATTGTAGGCACATCTAAAAAGATATGGTTTAGCTTTTTCGGCATTCAAATCGCCATGCACGCGCCAGAGTCGCTCAAACGAATCTTGCACAAGGTCTTTGGCAACTGCCTCGTCGTGCAGCGATTTGAGTAGAAACCTATACACAAAATCTGCATATTGGTCAACACATTTGTTATAGTCGGTAATATTCACAATATCAATTTTTTAGAAAACCCATTTAATACCAACTGAGAAAGGATAAAGTTCAGGGCCATGTCCGTCTTTAAATAGCGGCACGGGCGAAAATTCTCCAAATATCTGAACGCCATTGTAACCGAATCCACCGATAAAAGAGTATTTTAACAAATTGGTTTCAAACGGTTTGCGAATACATTTTTTCTGACGTTCGTCGTCAATTTTGTACACTTGTTTTGTACGGCTACCGATTCGTATGCCGCCCATAATACCGGCATTAACAAAAAACTTGCGATAGCCCGATGTGCAAAACTCAAATACAAGAGGCACATTGAAGTGCATGATACGGTAATTAAAACGTTTAAACTCAGGCACTATGGTATTATAATCGGCAGTAATTTGGCGATCTACAACCACTAGGTCGAAAGCCTCTTGAAAAGAGTAGTGGTTAAATTGCAACGCAAAACCCGAAACCAATCCGAAATTCTTGCTAAACGGCACTGCAAAATCGTTGAAATAGATTGAGAAGTCGAGCGAACGGGTTTCGTTAAGCGCCAAGAAAGGGTAATCTTCGGGAGTTTCGTATTTAAAGTCGCTGTTTAACAATCCGTTAATACCGAGGAATATACCCGAAAGATGGCCTTTAAAATCATTTTTCTTATTAAAACCAATGTGAGGGTCAAAAATATCAAAAGTGTCGTTTCCATCGTTATTAAGAATACGTTCTCCGTTGACCTCCACAGTTAAACTATTATCAGCCACACGTCGATAAATTTTTACTGTATTGCCATTGCGACCAATTTCCACGCGATTGGTATAAGAATTTACCATATTAGAATTGTTAATAGCGTCAAGGGCAATATCAATTTTTTTGATAGAAGAATCAATATCGCGAATGCCTGAATTAAGAGCCGAAATACGTTGATCGTTAAACGTATTTTGGTTAGAGCTATCGCGGATAGTATTTATACGGCTTTCAAAACTTGCACGTCCTTCCAAAAGATCGCACTTGCGGTTGAGAAGTGCGGTTTTAGCCTCTGAGAGAATACCGCCAACATTTTCTTGAGCTGCGGCATCAAAAACGGTTGTTATGCTGACAAACAAAACCGTTAAAATTGTTGATAATATCTTTTTCATGGTTGTATTGTTTTTTGTTGTTTGCGCATAAGACGAACAACCCGGGTAAAAGTTACAGCCCGTTGCAAAAATAATTAAAAAAAATTTGCAAATATGCTCCAAAACCATTTACTTTACAACTCGAAAACGAATGCAAAATGCAACTGACCGAACGTGACTTTGAGAAACTATTTAAGGAACACTTTGTTTCCATCACCATATATAGCCGTAAGATAGTGCAGGACACCGACACTGCCAAAGATCTTGCGCACCGCTGTTTTATAAAAGTATGGGAAAAACGCGAAACGCTTCCCGACGACAGCAACCTTAAAGCTTTGCTTTACCGCATTGCCCACAACCTATCAATCAACTACGTACGCGACCAGAAGAAATTCACAACCGACGAAACATTGCCAAACGTTGAAAGCGAAAACAACTACACCGACAACAACATAGTGGCAAGCGAATTGGAAGCGGCTATTGTAGACACCATCAAGCATATGCCCGAAAAAAGCCGCGAAGTATTCATTCTAAGTCGCTACCAACGGCTCACAAATCCGAAAATTTCGGAGAAACTTGGCATCAGCATCAAAACCGTTGAGGCGCACATTACCTCGGCATTAAAGATATTGAGAAAAAAAATATTCGGAAAAGAGAAAAAAAGTTAAAAATTGCTTAGGGTAAAAGCCCAATGGCGTGTTAAACAATAGACAAAGTACGTAAAACAAACTAATACCGACATTTTAAAAGAACCAAAAACCATGAACAACGAACAAATTTATGAAATACCGGAGATATCCGACATTCGTCTGCTCGACATCGACACCGACGCCGAGTGGGACAAATTGTCGTCGCAGCTCGGGTTTAAGCGTAAGACCAAAATCTTACGTATTGATATGCTTATAAAGATAGCCGCTGCCGTATTGATAGTAGTAGGCTTAGGCACTTTAATAAACAGCAGCATCAATAATTCCGGCATTTCTACTTTCTCTGCACAAAACGCTCCGGTAGAAACCGTAGTGGAACATTCTACACAAATAAGTCTCAACTGCAATAGTTCAATCACTTGCAATTCAAAACAAAAAGGCGTTTTTAGCGTTGACCTCAAAGGCGAAGCATATTTCGACGTAGAGAAAAATCCCGAACGTACATTTGAAATCAACACTCAAGACCTCACAGTAGTAGTTCACGGCACTTCGTTCAACATTTGCGAAGATAATGAAGCCACCATCGTAACAGTAACTTCCGGCGTAGTAGAGGTAATATCCAAAACAGACGGAAAGTCGGTTACCATCACCAAAGACAAACAACTCACATACAACCACAATGGTTTCGACGTGAAGACAGTTGACAATTTCAACAACATTGCTTGGAAACTCAAAGAGTTTAAATTCTGCAACACTCCTCTTGCTGAAATAATGGAGCAATTGTCTAAAGCTTATGGATTTACATACAATTTTGAAAATCCCGAAAGCAAAGACCTCAGAATTTCAGGCTCGTTTAGCAATCAGAAATTAGAATCGATTATCAACATTCTAAACCAGACACTTGATGAAACCGACATTGTAAACAATGCCGAAGGTGTCTACACCGTTAAAACCAGATGATTCACCAAATGTAAATGTCGGCAGCAGAAACCATCGGCAAAATATCAAAACACCTATTACTAACGGCGCTATTAATTGCCGTTATATTGCCACTGAAATCTTCGGCGCAAACCGACAGTACAACAAAAATAAGCATAGCGTTTAAGAAAAGCCCGCTGAAAGTGATTCTTGATGACATCACTGCTCAGACGGGTTTTATGTTTGTATACAATAGTCAACTGGTTGACGATCAAGTAAAACTCGACATCAAAGTCAGAAACAAGAAACTTACCGATGTGCTATCACAAATAACGGCAATCACCGACATCGGATACTTTATTACCGAGCAGCAAATCATTCTAAAACCCCGCAAAAAAGACGTAAATAGTTGTTCAAAAAACGAACAACGCTCCAAAAATATTACTATAAGCGGATACATACGCGACGCCTCTACACACGAAATTTTGATAGGTGCCACTATATCGGTAGACAACACCACCGAAGGAACACTCACTAACCATTTCGGATATTACACTCTGCCACTCAAACGAGGCGAGTACACAATTGTATTTTCATATCTCGGTTACCGTCGTGAATACATCAAAATCAACCTAAAAGACAACATCACCATCGACAAAGACCTTGAACCAATTGAAACCCAACTAGAAGCCATAACTGTTAGCACCGACAAAAACAGCAACAAAATTCAGGAAGCTATGCACAACAGCTCGTCGCTCAAAGCATCCGACTTTGCTAAATACTCCGGACTTATAATCGGAGGCGACCTTGTGGGACTTCTTGCCACCGACCACGGCATAACCCGACAAAGCGACGGCTCGGCATTCTACAATGTGCGTGGAGGTTACAAAGACCAAAATCTTATTCTCATCGACGAAGCTCCCATTTTTCATCCATCGCACCTGTTTGGTTTTTATTCGGCAGTAGCGCCCGAGGCTGTTAACTCGCTCAACGTGTACACTTCAGATTTTCCGCTCAAATACGGCGGACGTTTATCATCAATCACCGACATCCACACCAAAGACGGCAGTAGCGGCAAGGTAATTATCAGCAGCGAATTTACACCATTGACAAATTCACATCGTGTGGAAACGCCAATATATCAAGACAAAGTAACTGCCACAGCCGACCTTCGAAATTCAAATCTACGCTGGCTGGCAAATATTATGGAATACCAAGGCGACAATAAATTTTACGATATTCACGCCAAAATTCATATCAAAGCCTCGCCCAAAGATAGAATCTACATTTCGTATTTCAGGGGCAAAGACCGATATTCAAACCTTCAAACCAACAACAACTACGCCGTGTCGTGGCAAAACAACACCGCCACCATCCGTCAATACAAAATCATATCGTCTAAACTATACGTCAACAACAATATTTTTATAGGACATTACAGCTACAAACTCTTCATCACCGAAGATAAAGAAAGTTTTTGGCGCACACGAATCGGCAACGTTGGCATCAAAACCGACATTGTATACAATATCAGCACCAACCACACTATCAAAACAGGCGCAGAGTACACTTACACCACATTCGACCCCGCCACACAATACATCAACGAACAAAAAAGCAACAGAGGCATTGTGTCGGGCAATGCCGACAACATAGCAGCATATCTCGGTGCAGAAAGCTCCATTGGCAAACACATCGCTATAAAATACGGCACAAGGGTAACAATTTGGAACAACTATGGACCTGCCAAATATTTTGAATACAACCCCGAAAAACTCATTTGGGATACTATTTCAATAGTGGAAAAGAAATTCAACACATTCGTAAATTTTGAACCAAGAGTAGCATTTGTATATAGTCCGTCGTCAAAAGCCACAATTAAGATTTCTGCCGAACACAACGTGCAGTATCTTCACATGCTTTCAAATTCAATAAGCCCATTCACCACTCTTGATTTTTGGATTCCAAGCGGACTGTATTTCAAACCGCAAACTTCCGATTGCTTAACATTTACAGCCACTTACAACGCACGCGAGCTTGTGTACACTCTCTGCACATACTACAAATACTCAAAAAATATCACAGAATACGGTCAGCACGCCAACATGCTGCTCAACGATGCCATCGAACGCGACTTCTTTCTCGGTCAAACCACAGCCGAAGGCGTGGAGGTGGCTGTAGAAAAAGATAAGGGCAGCTTGAAACTCAAATGTTTTTACGCCTACAACTATAGTTTGCGCTATACGCCCGACCTCTTGAAAGAAAAATACATCTCAAACGACAACATACCACACAACCTTCACGTCATGGGGCAGTACACGCTCAACGACAAAATAACCTTCAAAGCCGATTTCAACCTGTGTTCCGGCACTCCGTACACTGCACCGGTGGGTTTCTACTACTATCAAGACTACAAAATTCCCTACTACGGCAGCCGAAACAACGAACGCTTAAGAATATACCACAAACTCAACGTTGCGGCTGTATATCGTTTTAAAAAGCCGTTAGACAAGTATATACGTCACTCGCTCACTTTGTCGGTTTACAACGTATACAATCGCATTAATTTTGTTATGGTTTCGTTCAACAAAATAGAAACTCCACAAGGCGATTATTTAGTTCCGGCTGATATGATCAAAGAAAACCAATACAACGCTACAGGACTTTCGCTGCCGGGCGTTTTCCCGATGCTATCATACAACATATTGTTTAATTACACACCCAAAAACAATAGAGGATAACGCAACAACCTGACAGAAAAAAAGCCGCTAACCTGATAGGTCAGCGGCTTTTTTATTCTTATCAACTTTAGACAACTAGTATTCCCAGAGGTCTTGTTCAAAGTTGAAAATTTGCTCTTTGATATTCTCTGCTTCGAGAAGGCATTCTTGACCTTGTGCGTATTCAGAGATAAGACGGTTGTCGTACATATTCGACTCGGCCACGATAAAGCTTTGGAAATAACGTTTCTGGAAAATGTCCTCGAAACTCAATCTTGCACCGTCGTTTTTGGGGTTGAAGCACTCAGCGTTAGCAAGAAGCTTGCGAGCCTCGGGATAGTAAATCCAAAATACACGAGTTTGACGCTCTTCGGGGTCATCGGGATCTTTGTGATAAACGCGGATAGCGCAAAGACCGATGATACGGCATTCGAGCACAGAGCGCTGTTTGTCGAAAAACCAAAGCTCTTTGAGGCGGTATCTTGTTACCTCGCTACTTACGTAGGGGGTTTCTACAAGTTTCTCAACCACATTCTCGTTTTCGTCGAGGAATGTCTCGGTGTTGACCGAAGCGCCGAGGTTTTTGTGAATCATCTGCTCGGTGAGTATCTGTGCGAACTCGTCGCCGCCGCTCTCGTCGTAAGCAGTAAGACCTTGTGAGTGGATGCCGTCTAACAAAACGTCGATAAGGCTCTGACGTCCGTCAACAGGCGTTGTGGGAAAATATAGATGCTGGTTGGCACGCTCCGAAAGCTCAATCTGCCGCCATATTATTTTCGACCACATTACATCTGCTTCTCTTACAAACTGATACGGCACCGGCTTACGGTTCGTGGTGTGTATTTTTTCGTAAGGAAGTCCTAAGAGCACCTGCGCCTCAGTTTTTTGCACCTCAAGGCATTGCAGACATGCTACTACAGCCGTTAAAAACAGTACTTTTTTCATAATGCTACAATTAAAAAAGAGTTTTAATAGAACTTCTATGTTTTATTAAAACTCTTTTTAGTATAAAATATTGTTTGCGTGAGCACTTTTTTTGCGAAGTGAACGCAAATAATCAAACTACCTTACAGTAAATTTGATGGCGTTGAGGTTACGTGTAGAACCGTCAGGACCTTTTGCCTTAACGTCCTCGATGTAAACCTTACCGCCTGCAGGAACACCTGTGATAAGCTGTTTCTGAGCAGCGGTAAACTGACCAGATTTGCTTTCCTGTGTTTGGGTGAAGCCTTTAACTGTAGCAGATACTGAGAAACCAGTAACAACGAACTTCAAGTCGAAGTCGAAGTTTTCCATCTCGGCACGTACCACGTTGTTGATAAGGCTGTTTTTAGCAATTACACCACCACGTTTGTTGCTGGGGTCGGTACCAACAGTAGCCATCGGGTCGGGAACGCGTTTTACACGGAATTTCTTAGAACCGAGACCTTTGGTTGTTCCGTCGATGTTGGCAGAACAGTTGATGGTAACTTCACCTTGAGTCTTAACATTAACGATATAGTTGCCGCCGCTTGTACGACGAATGCTACCGCCAGAGATAGAAGCGTTAACTTTTTCAGCGGGCACGCCAGAAGCGGAAATTTCTACGGGGTTGTCAACACCGATGTAGAATACGTTCATTTTGGTAGGCGAAACAGATACGCTCGGCTGACCAACTTCGTAAGTGCTTTCGAAGGGGTATTCTTTGATTTCGCCGGTCGATTTGTTTTTAAGTTTGATAACGCCGCCCCATTTACGCATACCTACCGAAGATGTATTGCCGGTGTAAGTACCTACGCCCTGAGATACAGGAATAGGTTGATCGCCAACCAAAATGTCGGGGTTTTGTGTAGAGTCGTAAGCAGCGATAAATACTTCTGCCTTGTAGGGCTGACCTACGAGAACGTAGTTAGAGGGAGAGTTAACAACGGCCTTGATGGCGTTGAACTTCATGTCTGACTTACCGATCTGTCCGAGCAAGTAAGAAAGCATAGAAGATTCGGTGTTTCTAACGTCAGACTGCATCTTGGTCATAAGAGCAAGAACGCCGGCTGCGGGCAAGTGCTCGAAGTTAGCAACGTTCCAAGGAATCATCTCACCTGCGTCGTTGAGAGATTTGGTGTCTTCAGTAGAAAGCATCATCTCAATGCTGTGGATAAGGCTTTCGCGTGAAGCTTTGGCCTGTTCGGTAGATGTGGTATCTTGGTTTACGATACCAATCAAGAAGTTACGATACGACTCACGAGAATCCTGAATCTCTTTAGAGTGACCTTCGGTGATGAAGATCTGACCTCCGACGTTGTTGTCGTCTTTTTTAGAGACGAGGTCGCCGATATAGGAAGTCTGGTCGTTGTCGTGCATTTCGCGGAGTTGCTGTTCGTTTTCAACGCCTTCGAGGGTGAAAACGAGTTGCTCTTTCCAATGTTGTATTTCGTCGTATGCTTTGTCTGCCTCGATAACAACTTGATCGGCGAGAGCTTTATATTTAGCTACGCCAAGTGAGTCGTTAACCATAGCCTTTACAAACTCGTTCTGTGTGTCGGAGATAACACCGTCGGTGATTTCGTTAGTCTTACGAAGACTACCGTCAACGAGCGAGAATGCTGTAAGGATTTCGGCAGATACGTTCAAAGCAAGCAGGGCAGTATAGAAAAGGTACATCATACCAATCATTTTCTGCCTCGGCGTTTCCTTTGGTGAACTCATATTGTTTACTTAAAAATTGATTAAAAACTAAGATTAAAGATTTACTTAAGCGTTTAATTACGCCATTTTTACGTTCAAAGCGGTAAGCATATTGCCGTATACCGTGTTGAGGGCAGCGAGGTTCTTGCTGAGTTTGTTAACCTCAGAAGAGTAGGTCTGTGCACCGGTAGCTGCGCCCTTGAGTTCTTTAATCATGCCCTCGAAATCAACTTCTTGAAGCTGGAGTTCGAATACTTGGTTGATAGCTTCGAGATTGCCGTTGAGGCTCTTGATGCTCTGATTGTATTGTTTGTTGCCTTCTGCAAGAGTAGTGAAGTCAATGTCGGCAGCTTTAGAGAAAGCAGCCTGAGCGCTACTCATAGCGTTGTTTACATCGTCAACAGTAGAACCAATGCCAGAGAATGCGTTAGAAGCATTTTTCAAGCTATCGGTAGCTGTACGCAAGTTAGCTTCAAAATCTTTAGAAGCGGCAGCAGAGTTAGCTACGTCTTTCAAGTCGGTAACAGATTCGTTGAATTTTGCGAAGTTCTGACCGAGGTTCTGGAATACGTTCTTTCCAGCGCAGTCTTCAATCATTTTGTTGAGTTCAGCGAAAGCTTTACCGTCAGAAGTAGGAGCAGATGCACCCATAAGTTTGCTCTTAGAAACTGGAGCGCCACCTTCTTCTTCCAATTCATCGGGATCGGTAAGAAGCTCAGGATATACGTTCTGCCAATGGTACTCTACAGGTAGCGGGTCGAATGCCGAGAATGCGAAGATGACAGCCTCAGTCAAAAGACCAATCATAAGCATTGCAGACGCACCAGGATAGTGCTGGATTTTGAACAATGCACCAACAATAACGATGCTGGCTCCAATACCGTAAAGCTTTGCGATGAATTTTTTCCAACCCAAAGACTCGTTAAATGGTTTTTTCTTTGCCATAATGTGTTTTTTTAAGTTAAAATTTAAATTTAATTATTGTTTATAATATTTCAAATTGCATATCTGTACCTCGAAATTTAAGGTAGAGAATTATTCGCTAAAATTAAGCATTTTTACATTACCACGAAACATTATTTGAGTGTTTTTTTTACATTTTTTTTGAAATAAAAATCTAAAACAACACAACAAAGTATGTACCAATAACTTAACAATTTAAAAAAAATAAAATATTTTTTTATAATCTGCTGATTATTACAAAAATCTCGCGATAATTATTTAAAAATGTCACAAAAAGCGATGCCGGATATCGTGGAATTTCAACTCCACCGAAATCCGGCATCTTAAATCTATAAGTATTATGAATAGTGTTTAGTTCCAGTCTTCGCCCATAGTGCTACGTCCCATGTAAGATCTTACGCAACGGAAACCGATGTAGCTTTTTGCGGTGTCCTGATATTCGTAAGTTCTTGTGGCCACTTGGAGGTAGTATGCAACGTCCTTCCAAGAACCGCCACGGATAACTTTGCGTTTCAATACTGGCGGGTCGTCGGCTACAGCGTTGTAGCTGTAATCGGGGTTGAGGTCGTGGGTGTATGAGTAAGCGCTTTCGTCGAATGCGTTTGAAGTCCATTCAGAAACGTTGCCTGCCATATCGTAGAGGCCGTACTCGTTGGGAGCGTAAGAAGCAACTTCGAGTGTACGGGCAGCACCGTCGTCGGCGTAACGTCCGCGTAAGGGTTTGAAGTTGGCGATAAAGCAACCAGAGTAGTTACGTGTGTAAGGACCGCCCCAAGGATACATTGAGAGAGCGAGACCGCCACGAGCGGCGTATTCCCATTCTGCCTCGGTGGGGAGACGATACTGCTCAACCATAGGCTGGTGATTGTGACGATAGTAATTATTGAGAAATTCTGTACGCCAGATGCAGAATGCGTTAGCTTGCTGCCAGGTAACACCAACTACAGGATAGTTGTCGAATGCAGGGTGCCAGAAATATTTACGAGCCATAGGTTCGTTGTAAGAATATGTGTAGTCGCTCATCCAAACGAGAGTGTCGGGGTAAACCGGAATTCTGCCTTTCATGATGAAAGAGCGGCGGTCTTGGATGGGAACAACTTTTCCTTTTGAATCGATAACGGTGCCTTCGTATTTACCGCCTGAGAAATCTTCGTTGAATACGTAGCGGTTTTGTTTGAGGGCTGCTTGTTTGAGGTCTACCCATTCGTAATCGTAAACGAGTTTGCGGGTGTCGATCTCTTGAAGTTTGTTGAAACGTTCTTCTTTAATAAGGAACATTTCTTGAACGGCGTCGGCAATAGCTTGTCCTTCTTCGCCTTTGCCACGTTGCCAAACTTTGTCGCGGTTTTCCCAATTGAGCCAACAGTTTTTGGTGTCGGTGGGGTCGTATTCGGCGGGGTTAACTTTCTCTTCGTCGTAAGGAGCTACGAAGATGTTACCTTTGCCGTTGTCGCCAACGCCTGCCAAAACGCAGAGGCGCATTGCGATAGAGTCTCTAACCCACTCTACAAACTGTCTGTATTCGTTGTTGGTGATCTCGGTGTCGTCCATCCAAAATGGGTCCACCGTTACAGTCTTCGACTGGGCGGTCAGTGCGAAGGGTACGTCCTGATCGTTGGGTCCCATTGTGTAACTGCCCTGAGGAATAAAAACCATTCCGTAAGGGTCAGCCTCGGCGTATGCCGCCGGCCTGTTCTGGGCTCCTATCAGTTCGCCGTTCATTCCGCTGTTGCAACTGCTGAGTATCAACATTCCTGATGCTGCAACTAAAAATACCTTTTTCATAATACCTTTTATTTTTGCTGATAAATATCTTTTAACTTTAAAAGCTCTACAAATATCTAACGCTTCTTACTTTTTGTGCTGGTTTACTTCTTTCCGGCATGAAACTGTATCCTATCATTACCTCAAACGACCCTGCGTTGGTTTTTCTGAGTTTTGAAATTCCGAATTCGTAAGCAATGCCTGCTTTGAAGTCTCCCATTATCGTAAGTCCTGCTAATACTGAAAGAGCGTCTTCGTTTCTATAAGTAACGCCGCCAAAAAACTTTTTATTGTATAAAAAGTTAAGATTTATGTCGGCTTGCAAAGTATTGCCGTCAGACATCAAAATCACTTGCGGTGTCAAGTCAAATAACGAATTATCAAGCGGTATATTGTATGCTGCGTTAAAATAATAATGTCTTGACAAATAAGTCTGTCCGTCTTCGGAAAAATCGAGTACGGGTTCAAGCAGATGGGTAGACGATAAACCGAACGAAAGCCCGCCTATACCGTAGTATAGACCTGCACCCATATCAAATGCCATCTTGCGACATTTGCCGTTGAAAATTTGTTCTGCCTCGTCGGGAAACTGCCATTCGCCGTTAACTGTTTTATTAAAAAGACCTCCGTCGGCGGCTATTGCGAGCATTCCCGCTCCCACCTTTATATGGTAAGCATACGCAATTTTGGCCGAAAAGTTGTTTTCAAAGCCAATTTTGTCGTTTTGTATGGTAAGTCCTACACCGCCTTGGGTTCCGGCAAAGTTTACCGGCATATCTACGCACATAATGGTAGTTTGAGGTGCTCCGTCGAGACCCGTCCATTGGTTTCGGTTGATAGCCACGGCGTTAATCATGCCTTCGGTGCCGCTGTAAGCCGGATTGTAACCGACCTGATTGAACATGAAGAAACTAAAGTGCGGATCTTGTTGTGCTGCCGCAGTCAGTGTTATCATAGCGGTAATTACCGCCGCTGCTATTTTTCTTACCATATCTTATAGTTTTAGTGTTTTAGCAAATCATATTATTTTTTGGTCGACGTGGTTTTCTTGGCGGTGGTTTTCTTCACCGTCTTTTTGGTGGTAGATTTGTCGTCTGCCCCCTCCCCTATCACCTTCATACAATCTTCTTGTGTAAGGTTTTCGGCGTCAACTGTGGTGGCAAGTTTGTAATATTTTTTCTTGTAGTATATTACAGGATGATTCCAACGGTCGCGAACTATCTTGAAATCAGCAGAGAATTCTTTGATGAGTTTCTTTTTGTCGGTTTCGGCTTTTTCGAGGATAAGTTCTATGGCGCGTTCCATTGTGATGGTAACAGGATTGTCGGTCTTTTTCAAAGAGATGAACTTTGAATTGTGACTGATAAAAGGTCCGAAACGTCCTACTGCAACAGTTACTTTTTTACCTTCGTATTCACCCAGATCTCTCGGTAGTTCAAAGAGTTTGAGTGCCTGAGCTAAAGTAATAGTTTCAACAGTTTGACCCTTGAGCAATGCTGCATATTTGGGTTTTGGAGTATCGTTGGTTTCGCCAAGTTGAACCATCGGACCCAAACGTCCGACGCGGGCATAGATATTTTTGCCCGATTCGGGGTCAACGCCAAGCAGACGTCCGCCTTGTTCGTTGTTTAAGAGAGCAAGTGCATCTTCGAGTGTAAGGTTTTCGATATGCTGGTCTTTGGGCAGTGATGCATAAACAGGGCTGTCGTCTTTTTCGCCGAGCTGAATGATAGGTCCAAAACGTCCGATACGAGCCGAAACGGTTTTGCCGGTTTTTGGGTCAACACCAAGTACGCGTTCGCCGGTGTTGCGTTCGCCGTCTTCGATGCTCTTTTGTGTGGTAACGTGGAAAGGAGAATAAAACGAATCTATCATTTTTGCCCATTCAAGGTTGCCTTCGGCTATTTCGTCGAACTCTTTTTCTACCGAAGCGGTAAAATTGTAGTCCATTACGTTGGTAAAATGGTCGTTGAGGAAATCGGTTACCACCATGGCTATATCCGAAGAGAAAAGTTTATTCTTTTCGTAGCCGGTGTTCTCCTTTTTGGTTTTAGTGGTGATTTTGCCGTTTTTGAGAGTGAGGCAAACATAGTTGCGCTCTGTACCCTGACGGTCTTCTTTCAAAACATAACCTCTTTTTATAATAGTGGTAATAATAGGAGCATATGTAGAAGGACGACCAATACCAAGTTCTTCCAAACGTTTTACAAGACTTGCCTCGGTGTATCGTGCCGGCGGACGAGTAAAGCGTTGGTTTATCTCAATGCAGTCAAGATTCAGATTTTCAGCAGCTTTGAGCGGCGGCAAAAGTTGATTATCAGCTGTAGTTTCATCGTCGGTGCCTTCGTGATAAACTTTGAGGAAACCGTCGAATTTAACAACTTCGCCAATGGCTGTAAACTCAGCTTTGTTTTTATCGGCTTCGATTACAGCAGTGGTCTTTTCGATAACGGCATCCGACATTTGGCTGGCGATGGTACGCTTAAAAATAATGTCGTAAAGGCGTTGCTCATCATATTTCTGACTTACCACAGTGCGCATAGTGGTGGGACGGATAGCCTCGTGAGCCTCTTGTGCACCCTTGGTTTTGGTTTTGAAAGTGCGGGGATGGCTATATTTGTCGCCGTACTCTTTGGTAATAAAATCTTTGGCAGCGTTAACAGCCAACTGGCTGAGGTTAACACTGTCGGTACGCATATATGTAATGTATCCTTCTTCGTAAAGTGTCTGCGCCAATGCCATAGTTTGACTAACAGAGAAACCGAGTTTACGGCTTGCCTCTTGTTGCAAAGTACTTGTGGTAAAGGGCGGTGCGGGCGATTTTTTGCCGGGTTTAACGTCAACGCTCTTAACAGCGAATCCACTACCATTGCAACTATTTAAGAAGTCTTCGGCTTCTTTCTGAGTATCCAATTTGCCATTGTATTCAGCTTTGAAACTGCCATTTGGAGTAGCAAACTGAGCTATAGCCTTAAAATAATCGGAAATCTTGAAAGAAAGAATCTCACGTTCGCGCTCCACAATCAAACGCACTGCCACCGACTGCACACGTCCGGCGGATAGTCCGCTTTTAACTTTTTTCCAAAGCACTTCGCTAAGTTCAAAACCCACAAGACGGTCGAGTACGCGGCGAGCTTGCTGAGCGTTCACAAGATTGATGTCAATAGTTCGAGGATTTTTAACAGCATCCTGAATAGCGTTTTTGGTTATCTCATGAAAAACAATACGTTTTGTAGAATCAATCGGGAGTTTTAAAACCACCGCGAGATGCCATGCAATGGCCTCCCCCTCACGGTCTTCATCGGATGCGAGCCAAACGGTATCGGCGGCCTTCACGTCTTTACGAAGTTCGGCAACAACGTGTTTTTTTTCCGGATCGATTTCGTAAACGGGTTCGTAGTTGTTGTCGAGATCCACGCCATACTTCTTTTTCGAGAGGTCGCGAATGTGTCCAAAACTTGGTTTAACAAGATAGTCGCTACCAAGCAACTTACTGATAGTCTTTGCCTTGGCAGGAGACTCCACTATTACTAAATTTTTTGCCATCTGAGTGTTGTTATTAGTTTTAAAACGGCTGTTCCGCGTATAAACAATACGCCAATTAAATTCGGGTGCAAAATAACAAAATTTGCAAAGTACTGACAAATTTTTTTATATTTTTCATTTTTTTATATATTTGCGTTTGATTTTTTTAAGGAAAAACAAGATGAAACTTACCAAAAAAACACGAAGAATCATAGTTCTGCTGTGTTGGGCGGGCTTTTTAATACCAGCTATTACAGCAGGAATACTTTTAGCGCTGATTTCAGCCGAAAAAGTTGGATACATCCCCTCATTTGAGGAACTCGAAAATCCAAGCAGCAACCTCGCCTCCGAAGTGATTTCAAGCGACGGAGTACTCTTAGGAAAGTATTACAAAGAAAACCGAACCGTTATTGAGTTTCAAGACGTGTCGCCCAATGTGGTAAACGCATTGCTTGCCACCGAGGACGTCAGGTTTTACGACCACGTGGGAATCGACCTTCAAGCACTGTTCCGCGTTTTCAAAGGTTTGGTAACACGTCACTCTGCTTCGGGTGGTGGTAGTACTATCAGCCAGCAGCTTGCCAAAAACCTTTACAACATGCGCGACCACGAGCGTCCGTCGGGATTGCTCGGCAAGGTGGTAATGAAATTGCAAGAATGGGTAACTGCCCTCCGCCTTGAACGCCGCTACACCAAAGACGAAATTATGGTAATGTACCTCAACACTGTAGGTTTTGGTCACAACGCTTTTGGTATTCAGTCGGCTTCTAAAATATTTTTTGCAAAGAATCCTAACGATTTGAAACTTGAAGAGGCAGCCGTTTTGGTGGGATTATTAAAAGCTCCTACCAAATATAGCCCCAAGACCAATCCCAAAAACTCATTCAACCGCCGCAACACCGTACTTTCGCAGATCGAAAAATATCAAAAAGACCTCAACGAAATCAACGGTTACAAAATGCTGAGCAAAGCTGAATACGATTCGCTCAAAAAGATTGAATTGGTAATTCACTACTCGCAACAAACTCACATTGAGGGTTATGCAACATATTTCCGTGAATATTTGCGTACCACCATGACAGCAAAGAAACCCGATCGCAAAAACTACGCTCAATGGCAAAACGAACAATTCCGCGAGGATTCTACCAACTGGGCAGATAATCCGCTTTACGGCTGGTGCAACAAAAATCAAAAACCCGACGGCACACCTTATAATATATACAACGACGGATTAAAAATTTATGTAACAATCAACTCGCGTATGCAGCAATACGCCGAAGAAGCCGTAGAGATGCATATGGGCAAAGGTTACAAAACCGTTAGCGGTGGCAAAAACGACGCTGTGCAAGACCTTTTCAACCGCATAGAGATGAAGCGTTTGAAAAATCCTCCGTTTAGTTGGCGATTAAACAAAAGTCAGATAGACCAGATTATGAACTCTGCTATCAAGCACACCGACCGCTGGAGAGCCGGAATTAAAGCAGGTAAGGATTCAATCGAAATAATGAAAGAATTCAACACTCCTACACAAATGACAGTGTTTACATGGCACGGCATCAAAGATACTGTGATGTCGCCGCTTGATTCTATCAAATATTTCAAATCGTTTATACGCTGCGGTATGATGAGTATGGAACCCGGCACAGGATATGTTCGCGCATACGTGGGTGGCATCAACTATCAATTCTTTAAATACGACCACGTTTCGCTCGGTCGTCGTCAGGTAGGTTCTACTTTCAAGCCGTTTATCTACACCATGGCTATGATGCACGGATTCCAGCCGTGTCACAAGGTGGCAAACGTGCCTTACTCATTTGAAATGCCCGCAGGTCAAGAGCCTCCTACATACACCCCCCGCTACTCGTCATCGTCGAAAGACAATCAGATGATTACAATCAAAACGGGTCTTGCATTGTCATTGAACCAAATTTCGGCTTGGGCATTGAAACAGACCTCACCCGAACAGGTTATCAACCTTGTACGTATGTTGGGCATCACCGCTCCCATCGACCCTGTATACTCTATTTGCGTGGGTGCAGGCGAAATCAAACTTAAAGAGATGGTGGCAGCATATTGCGGATTTGCCAACAAAGGTATGTACACATCGCCCGTTATGGTGCTCAGAATTGAGGACAAAAACGGCAACGAGATAGCATCATTTACAGCCAAACACCAAGAAGCCATCGACGAAACCACAGCTTACAAAATGGTGGAAATGCTTCGAGGTGTGGTTCAAGGCGGTACTGCCGGACGTCTTCGTCGCGATTTTGGACTCACCAACGATATAGGCGGCAAAACCGGAACCACCAACCTCTGCGCCGACGGATGGTTTATGGGTATCACTCCTAAACTTGTTACAGGCGTTTGGGCAGGCGGTGAAGAACGCTCTATCCAATTCTCTAACGGCGAACTTGGACAAGGCTCTCGTATGGCTCTCCCCGCTTGGGGTATCTATATGAAGAAAGTATACGACGACCCTGTACTCTCGCAGATATATTCTCGCGACGATAAGTTTGAAGCACCTGCAGGATATGATTCAAACGCAGGTTGCAACTCTGATGCAGGCTCAAACGAAACATTAGAATCGGAGATCAACAATTCATTCTCCGAATCAATAGAAGATTATTAAAAATTTGTTTCCATAGTATGGCACAGAAAACTCGTCCGCACACCTTATTATATTATATAGCGGCGGTTTTTTGTGCCTTTTTGTTTTTCACCGATTGCGTTCACAAATACGATTTTTACCTCGACCACCCAAAAGATACCACAATAGTGATCGAAGGTATGATTACCAACGAAAACAAACGCCAAACGATTTCTGTTTCGCAAATGGCAGGTTATGCCGACAATCATCGCCAACCGATTTCAAAAGCAATGGTGGCTGTTACAGCCTCAAACGATAGTACCTACTACTACTTCGAAGATACTTTAAATCTCGGCACTTATGTATCTGAATATCCGTTTGTTGGAGTGTCAGGAAATATTTATTATCTCAACGTAAAAGTAAACGGAACCACCTACACTGCCGAAAGTAATATGCTACCGGTTTCACCTCCGGAAAAAATCACCTTTGTTCGAAACGTAACCGGCATGATGAGCATAAAACACGTGGCAGAAAGTTTCGTTGCCGACAATCCTGCTATGTATAGATTAGATTTGGATTGGAGCGGCGTGGAGGGTTACAAAGAATACGACCCGAAACTCACCAAGGCGCGGCTCTATTACTATTCGCTTACTTCAGTAGACGTAAGTCAATTGTTTGCCCCCAAAACCGAAAAAACCGAATTTCCTGAGGGCACAATGGTAATAGAACGCAAATATTCCATCGACCGCGACTACGAACTATTTCTACGTTCGCTTTTATCAGAAACCAAATGGTGCGGCGGCTATTTCGACGAAGCCCACGGAAATCTCCACACCAATATCACCAATGGTGCCGGATTCTTTGCTGCCTGTACGGTGGCGATTGATACGGTATATGCTAAGTAACTAAAGCATTGACTATTTATAAGCAACAATAGTTGGTAAAATGCAAACAAAATAGTATTATTGCAAATTCTATAATATAATTTAAAACAAAGCAACATGAAAAAAAGACACTATTTAACATTCCTTTGCCTAATAATGGCATTGTTTTGCGCTCTAACTACCTCTTGCAACAAAGACGACAACGATGATGTCAATGTTGATGTCAACAATGAAAACAACCAAGGTGAAGACAAAGGTGGAGACAATGGAGAAAATAAAGGAGAGAATCAAGGCGAAAACAAAGGCGATGACAACAACCCTTCCAAAACAAACGAATTAACAGGTACTTGGAAATCTGTCTACACCATATTCACCACAGATGGAGTAGATAAAAAGGTAGAATCTAATGACAATAATTACTCACTTTTAGAAATTAACGAGGTTTTCCTTCGGTTTAAAACTATAGAAATTTATGAAAATGGTAAAAATAATAGTGAAATTGGTGGTTTTATCATTATTGATGGTGATAAAATTAAGACTTCGAACGTTACAGCAACATACAAAGCAGAAGGTAATACATTATCATTGAGTTTCAATAACAATTATTTTTGGAATCTTCACGATGTTGATTTTGAAAAAACTACTATGACTATGGTATTCAAACGAGAAAGCAACACAGTACCATTTAGAGTAATACAAGAAGACGAGGACATTCTTGAAGATGTAGTAAAACCTGCATCATTGGTTGGCACTTGGAAAGCAGTACTAGAAGTATATCCAATGGAGCCCGGGAAAAAATTTGAAATGCCGCTCACAGATGAATATGAGCTTCTTATATTTTCTGACATTGCTTTAACAAGAAAATTTATAACTGGTGATAATTATTTGGAGAATGAATATACCGATTTATACACTATTGATGGCAACAAAATTACCTTTCACGGCAAAACAAAAGCAGCCAAAGTAAGTGGAAATACATTATGTCTCTATGAGGAAGAAGAAGGTTATATAATCAAAACAGTTTTTCAACGCCAAGAAACATCACCGGAAGATAATATTGAATACATACCAATCTCATTATTGAAGGGTAAGTGGAAAGCTGTAACATACGAATATGATAACAGTATAACCTATGCTTCTGATGATTATTATTCAATTCTGGAATTTACAGACGATAAAATAAAAGAAACCACTTATGTAGATGGAGAGAAGGATGATGAAACAAATGGTGGTTATTCAATTGAAGGTAACACATTATCTACCTTTGGATCACCTAAAGCAACAATCAAACTAAAAGGTGACCAATTAACATTAATTTACAACAATCCATCATATTTTATTGGAACTATTGTCTATCATCGTCAATAATACTCATTAAACTAATAATAAGAAAAGCCGGATTGTAATAAACATTCCGGCTTTTTTAATTAACCAATAAAATTATATTCCTTTTCGAAAATACCTGCCGCGTGGTTAACGACGCTGCTGGGCCTTATTATCTTCGAGCATTTTTTTCATTGTAATCTGCAATTGTTCGCACTGCTCGGCGGCTTTTTCGGCAAAGTCTTCGCCATTGCTTGCGTAGATAATCTGACGAGATGAGTTTACAAGCAAACCGCAACTCTCGTTCATACCATAGAATGCTACGTCTTCGAGACTGCCACCTTGTGCGCCAATGCCGGGAACAAGAAGGAAATTGTTTTTGGCAATTTTTCTTACCTGCTGGAATTTGTAAGCCTGTGTTGCTCCGCAAACAAACATTATCTGATCTTGCGAACCCCAAAGTTGACCGTATTTGAGGGTCTTTTCAAAAATATATTCGTTGGATTCTTTTTCTTGAATAACTTGGAAATCAGATGCGCTCGGGTTTGAAGTGAGGGCAAGGATAATAACCCATTTGCCTTCGTATTCGAGATAAGGCGTTACCGAATCGCGACCCATATAAGGCGAAACTGTTACCGCATCAAAAGGCATCTGCTCAAAAAATGTGCGGGCATACATTTTAGATGTGTTGCCAATGTCGCCACGTTTGCAGTCGGCTATGAGGAAAATGCCAGGGTACTCTTTTTTGATATACTCGGCGGTTTTTTGCAAAGCGCGCCAACCTTCAACACCCATCGACTCATAAAAAGCAGTGTTGGGTTTGTAGGCCACTGTAAATTGTTGTGTGGCATCAATTATACGCTTGTTGAACTCAAAAATAGGTTCTTTTTCGCGCAAAAGGCAATCGGGAATCTTGGTGATGTCGGTGTCAAGACCCACACAGAGAAACGAATTCTTTTTCTGTATCTTATTGTAAATGTCGCGGTAATTCATCTCTATATGTTTGTTGTTTTTGTTATCCAAAAATGTTATTAAGCAAAAATGTTACCAATTTTGTTGATAACGGAAAATATTTTTATTCGTCGAATCCGCTTGCTTTTAGGCGTTCTGCATTTTCGGCAATTTGCAGTTTTTCGATAAGTTCGTCGATTTCGCCGTCCATTACAACGGGAAGATTGTAGAGCGTGAGATTGATACGGTGATCGGTTACACGGCTCTGCGGATAGTTGTAGGTACGGATTTTTGCGCTACGGTCGCCGGTAGAAACCATAGTTTTGCGCTGCGACGATATGCTGTCGAGGTATTTTTGATACTCCATAGCGTACAAGCGGCTGCGGAGTTCTTTCATAGCCTTGTCGAGGTTTTTCAACTGCGATTTTTCGTCCTGGCAGGTTACCACAATACCCGAAGGAATGTGAGTAAGACGGATGGCAGAGTATGTGGTGTTTACGCTCTGACCACCGGGACCCGATGAGCAGTAGGTATCTTTGCGGATGTCGGCGGGATTGAGTTCGATATCAAACTCACCGGCTTCGGGCAATACCACAACCGATGCTGCCGAGGTGTGAATACGTCCCTGAGTTTCGGTTTGCGGCACACGCTGCACGCGGTGAACGCCCGATTCGTATTTGAGGATACCGTAAACGCCTTCGTTGCTCGACGAAACAGTAAACACAATCTCTTTGTAGCCGCCCATAGTGCCTTCGGTAAAGCGCGACACTTCGATTTTCCAACGGCGTTTTTCGCAATATTTGGTGTACATACGGTAGAGGTCGCCGGCAAAGATTGCAGCCTCGTCGCCACCTGTACCGCCACGGATTTCCACAATGGCGTTTTTATCGTCCTCAGCCTCTTTGGGAAGGAGCATAATCTTAATCTCCTCCTCGCGGGCGGGAAGACTTTCGGTAAGCGAATCGAGTTCTTCTTTTGCCATCAGTCGCATCTCTTCGTCGGTTTCGGTTTTGAGAATCTCTTTTGCCTCATCGATGTTGGCAAGCACGTTTTTGTACTCCTCGTATGTATGGATAAGCGGTTCAAGTTCTTTAAACTCTTTGTTGAGAGCCACATAGCGTTTCATATCCGACATAGCGTCGGGGTCGTTGACGAGTTTTTGCACTTCGTCGAAACGCTGTTTTACGCCTTCGAGTTTGGCGAGTATAAGGTTTTCTGCCATTTTATTATAATGTGTAGATTATTCGTAAATAAATTCGCCGTATTGACTACGGATTGTAACTTGCTTTTTGTCGGCGGCTTCCACGTGTCCGATTATTTTAGCGTCGATACCAAACGACTGCGAAATTTTTATAATATCCTGCGCGGTGTTGGCATCGGTGTAAATTTCAAAACGGTGTCCCATATTGAAAACCTTGTACATCTCGCGCCAAGGTGTGCCGCTCTCTTTTTGAATAATGGAGAATAGCGGAGGAGTGTCGAAGAGGTTGTCTTTTACCACATTTACCTTGTCGATAAAATTGATAACCTTAGTTTGTGCGCCGCCCGAGCAGTGAATCATACCTGCTATTTGGCTGCGGTGAGCATCAAGTATTTGTTTAACTACGGGGGCGTAAGTTCTTGTGGGCGAGAGAACAAGTTTGCCTGCATCTACGCTCAAACCTTCGATTTTGTCGGTGAGGAAATACGAGCCAGAATATACAAGTTCAGGGTTGATGGCGTGGTCGTAGGTTTCGGGATACTTCTCCCCTACCCTCTTAGAAAACACGTCGTGACGAGCCGAAGTAAGTCCGTTGCTGCCTGTGCCGCCGTTGTAAGCGGTTTCGTAAGTAGCCTGACCAAACGAAGCAAGACCCACGATAACGTTTCCGGGCTTGATGTTGCACGAAATCACATCGCTGCGTTTCATACGGCAAACCACTGTGCTGTCGACAATTATGGTGCGCACAAGGTCGCCCACGTCGGCAGTTTCGCCGCCTGTGCCAATGATGCCAATGCCGGCTTGTTGCAACTCTTTGAACAATTGGTCGGTGCTGTTGATAATTTCGGAGATAACCGCGCCAGGAATAAGGTTGGCATTACGTCCGATGGTAGACGAAACAAGAATATTGTCGGTGGCGCCCACGCAGATAAGGTCGTCGACGTTCATAATAAGAGCGTCTTGAGCGATACCTTTCCAAACTGAGAGGTCGCCGGTTTCTTTCCAATAGGCGTAAGCGAGCGACGATTTAGTACCCGCTCCATCGGCGTGCATTATTACACAATAATCGGGGTCGCCGGTAAGAATATCGGGCACCACCTTGCAAAAAGCGTTGGGAAACAATCCCTTATCGATATTTTTTATAGCGTTGTGGACATCGGTTTTAGAAGCCGACACTCCACGTTGTCCGTAGCGCAAATTTTCTTCCATAAATGCGGTCATTTAGAAATTTCGGCAAAGGTAAAGAAAAATTTTAATACCGCAAGATTTTTCATTCGTTTATTTTAAAAGTCCGTTAGATAGATTTTGTTTTGCTTTTTCGGGCAAAAGCGTTGTAAGTTGCTCAACAATAGTGTAAAGTGCCGACCGTGAAGGTTTGCTGAGAGAGATTTCCATACCTTTGTTGATAAGTTGACGTGCACGAGTCTCGTTGGTCCAAGGATAATCATAAAAACGCATATTGAGTTGGTGCATCAAGTTTGTCATTGTGGTAACAGCGGTAAGGTGCCAAACCATCTCTTTGATTTGTCCAAGCAACTCTTTGGCTAAGTTGACATCGCGATAATGAGAAAGTTTTTCGATTTGCGATGCAAAATGCTTTGTATTAAGATGGTCGCTCTCGTCGCCATATTCTCTGTCGGCTTCGGTTAATTCTGCCATTTTGGTGGTAAGTTGACGATAAACACGTTGCCATTCAAATGCGCTGTCTTTATCCTCGATTTTGCGAAGCAGTTTTTTCACATTTTGCAAAACTCGTTTTCGTTCAGAATTGTTGCGGTTTTCTTTCTCAATTTCAGATAGTTCGTTGAAAAATTCTGTGGTTTCGCCATCGCTCTCTTCGATATTATAAATCGACTTGCGAGCCAACGAAATCATTTTATCTATCTGCTGTTCTGCCTCTTGCTCCGATTGTTTTTTATCTGTTTTAAGTACCTTAGTAACAGTAATATCGGTGGCAGAAAAATAGGCTTCTAAGGTCATCTGTTCCGACGAATCCACTATGAGGGTCAAATCCACAAGGCTGTGTTTTGGGATAAAAGAATCAATTTCGTTGCCAGTGATTACCACATCCGACACATATTCGTAAAGTTCGGCGGTACGACCCATTTCAGGTTGGTCGTCGCATTGATAAACGGGGATTCTAAGCACATCATTAGCCACACCCGGACGAAGTTGCTGAGTGGTTTTTAATCCATTGAGCACACCCTTAGCAGGCAACGACTTGTTTTTTTCCAAACCTTTGGCAGCCAAAAAGATAGCCTTTTCTTTATCCTCGTCCCACTTGGCAATGCCGATATAATAGGGCAACACCGCCGCCCCTACCCTTGTGCCTTGCAAAATAGAAAATTGCGACGGATAACAGTTTAAAAGTCTGCCACTTGCATCGTAGGTATTAATAATAAAGGTGTTGGCACGTCCAAACAAAAGACTTGCCTGCAACACGTTGCCGCGCTGATCAATTTCGGTTTTGCCACTCGACCAAGCGTTATCAGATCTAACAAGTTCTACCGTTACTCTTTCGGGGCAAGAAGAACCTGACTTCTGTTTATCTAATTTTATCGAAATCCATTCGCTAAGTTCCACAGTAGTAGGTTCGTAACCCACATGTAGGTTTATAACACCATTGTCAATTTCTTGATGGCTATCGGTATTATCGATAGTAGAAGCGTAAAGAGCGGCACCAGTGGCAACGGCTGTCATAGGGTCGATATCGGTGGCAATATTAAAGGTAACTTGGTCGCGCAACATATAACGCAGCAGAGGCGAATGTGTAGGACCTCCTACAAGAATCAGTTTGTTGAGGTCGTAACTTGTAAGATGGTTGCGCATCATAAGCGTTTTGCAAATGTCCACAGCCTTTTGAAACACGGGACGCATTGCATCATTCACTTGATCTTGGTCTACACTTAGGTCAAGTTCAATTTCCTCACCCTCATCATCTTCGCCAAGGTCGCCAAGATTTGAGAGAATATCCTCACGATCTTTAAACGAAAGCATATTTTTAACATCTTCAGCGTAGGTTTTCATTGCCTCGCGAAGCACATAGTTTTTTTCCTTATCGGCTAAAATCTTATCAATTTTGTAATGACTTTTGAGATAAGGGATAATGATTTTATCCACAATAGCAGCGTCGAGGTCTTTGCCGCCAAGATAATTATCTCCCTCGGTATCAAACACTTGCATAATTCCATCTTCTACCTTGAGCAAAGCCGCGTCGAAAGTGCCTCCGCCAAAGTCGAACACCATCCAAACGCCGTTTTTTTGATCGCTTGTAAGACCGTAGGCATACGAAGCGGCAATGGGTTCTTGCAAAAGTTCCACGTGGGTAAAACCTGCCATTTTGGCAGCCTCTAATGTTGCAGTTTTTTGATTTACAGTAAATTTGGCAGGCACGGTGATAACCACAGAACTGAATTGTTCGTCGGTAACAAAAGCCTTTAAAGCCTTGAGCACCTCGGCAGAAAGTTCTTCAGACGAAAGAGATTTGTTTAAGTTAGAACAAAAGTATTCTTTGTCGGTGCCCATGGTGCGCTTAAACTCGATATATGTGTTAGAAGACTCTTGTTCCCAACTTTTAGTAGCGCGTCGCTTGTCGGATTTCATTGTGTTGTAAGCGGCATCGCCCACTTTTGTGCTGCCTTTTTTATTGATAGAGACACAAGAAGGCATTGTGTCTTTAAGAATATCTGATTTAATTACCACGGGACAACCTCTTTCGATTCTACAAATAGATGAATTGGTGGTGCCGAGGTCGATTCCGTAATCAATTTTTAATCTTGCCATTATTATGATGTGTTAAATATTTTGACTAACAGTAACTTGTGCCGATTGAATCATTACACCATTATAGTTGATTTGCGGCTTTGAAATTGAAGTTATAATTTGAGCCCCTTGGGTGAGCGATTCGTCGGCAACAAAATTGGCAACAACTTTCATTCCGTCGTCGTAAGGTTTGCCGAGCATATCCACAATTTCGTAGCCGTAAGCCTCAAAATTGGTTCTAATGCGTTCTACAGCCTTTGAAATCTGTTTGAAACCTTTTACCGAAGGGTCCATTTTAGATAGATTAGCCTCTATTCTGATAATTTCGTCAGCCACTTTGAGCACCAACGAATGGTCTGGTATGGCAGATTCCGACGAGCGGTTTTCTAAATGTTCCGAAATTTTATTCAAAACCTCTGCACGGGTTTTTATTTTAGTCCGCACAAGCAAAAACAGTAGCACCAACACTACTACACTTAGCGTTATTAAGCAAATTGTGGTAATGCTTAAATCAAAAACTGGGGTTTCGGAAAGAATTGTTTCTATCATAAGTATTTATATTATTTGTTACTAACAATGGTCAATTATAAAAGCGATAAATACCCAAATTAATTGGGAAATAAGAATCAACAATATAGACTTAGCGCAACCTTCAAAATCTCCGCCTGATTGATTATTTTGTTCAGACTGAAATTTTTCCGCCTTTTTTTGGAATAGAGCAATCTTGCTGTTAATTTCCTCTTTATCAATAGGATTATTAGCCAATATCAATGCATTCTGCAACAAAGAAATCGAATAATTCGGTGAAAATTTTCGGAGATTGTATTCATCAATAGAACATTCGTATAGCATATTTGCAAGGCGATCTGAAACAAGTTGAAGTCGCGGATCGTCGGGTGAAACAACTTTTGTGAGCAATTGATAATCGTCCTTAGTATCTCCAAGTAGTTTTCCTCCGATACCTGTTTTTAAAGAAGAAGAAACAGCCTTAACGCCTTCACTATTAAGAACATCTAACTGATCCTTAGCATCTTGTATGGCAGAATTAATTATATTGAGAGAATTATCAAAAATAGTCGGGATAATATAATCGAGCCACAATGGAGATGGAATAGAATCTAACAATTTTTTTGGAGAAATATAGGCTAAAATGGCTTCTACAAAAGTCTGAATCAAATCGGCAGAACTCTTAACAAGCGTTCCCTTAGAATCAACTGCCTTTAAAAATTCATCGGAGTATTTTTTGTAAAGTTTTTCGGCAACTTGCAACGCAGATTTAAAATCACATTTCCAAAGGTAAATAATCACCTTATTTTGCAGCGACGAAAGATTATCCTCTCTATTCCAAACAGATACAGCGTGATTTGGCTTACCCGAAAAAAGCACGTCAAAAGCCTCATCGTCGAGAGGTGTCATTCTCAAAAACCAAAACTGAGCATATTTGAGACGTTCCTCTGAGTTGGAAATCATAGCCAAGGCATTGTCTAAATCTTCTAACGAATGCGAAAGGTTAGATTTTACTTTCAGATTTTTAACCCTCGGCAAATCAAGAGGATAATCTACCTTTTTACCCACCTCCAAAAACTTGGTAGCCTTGCTGATGGTTGCCACAATCTCTCTATACGACGAGTTGGCATACACACCCAAAACACGGAAGGGGTTGTTCAATATTATCTCTGGTACTGATGACATTAAAATTGCCGTTTTGGTTTTATGATATGCAAAGAAAAGGATATTTTTTGAGATGACAAAATCTGAGGGGATAATAAATGTCACGAAACCAAAACACCCGTTCACGATTTATCACCTTCCATAAACCAATAGACTGAACACTCTAAAAATAATTGAAAAAACCATAGCAATATATTCCAAAAACAATACACTAATCACAATCAAAGCAAAGGTAGATGGGTTATCATCCGATTGCTCAGGCTGCAATTTTTCCGCCTTTTTTTTGAAAAGAACAATCTTACTATTAATCTCCTCTTTATCCATTGAATTATTAGACAAAGTCAATGCATTCTGCAATAAATTAATCGAATAATTTGGCGAAAATTTACGGAGGTTGTATTCATCAATAGAACATTCGTAAAGCATATTGGCAAGTTTATCCGAAGTAAGTTGCAATCTCGGATCATCGGAAGAAATTACTCTCAAGAGCAAATGATATTCATTTTTAGTATCTCCAAGTAGTTTTTCGCCGATACCTGATTTATAAGTATCAGGCAATGCCTTAGCACCTTCACTATTAAGAACGTCTAACTGATCCTGAGTATCTTGTATGGCTGCATTAATATAGGCAAGAGTATCACCAGAAATAGTCGGAATTAAATAATCAAGCCAAAATGACGATGGATTAGAATCTAACAATTCGCTTGTGGAAATATAGGCTACAAGGGTATCAACAAACGTTTGAATCAAATCGGCAGAACTCTTTACAAGCGTTCCTTTAGAATCAACTGCCTTTAAAAATTCATCGGAGTATTTTTTGTAAAGTTTTTCGGCAACTTGAAACGCCAATTTCAAATCACATTTCCAAAGGTAAAAAATCACCTGATTTTGCAGTGCCGAAAGATTGTCTTCCCTATTCCAAACCGCTAAAGCGAGATTTAAATCACCCTCAAAAACAAGTTCAAAAGCCTCATCGTCGAGAGGTGTCATCCTCAAAAACCAAAACTGTGCATATTTGAGACGTTCCTCTGAGTTGGAAATCATAGCCAAGGCATTGTCTAAATCTTCTAACGAATGGGTCAGGCTTGATTGTACATTCAGATTTTTAACATTTGGCAAATCAAGAGGATAATCTACCTGTTTACCCACCTCCAAAAATTTTGTAGCCTTGCTGATGGTTGCCACAATCTCTCTATACGACGAGTTGGCATACACACCCAAAACACGGAAGGGGTTGTTCAATATTATCTCTGGTACTGATGACATTAAAATTGCCGTTGGTTTTATGTTATGCAAAGAAAAGGATATTTTTTGAGATGACAAAATGGAAGGGTTTAATAATCAAAAAACTTATTGACGAAACAGAGTAACTTTCAATACTTCGGTAAGAATTGTTGTAGACATAAATTTTTATATTTTAGTTAATTAATGACTTCCTGACCATCCTCCTAATAGTGAAGCATAAAATAATATCCCTAAAATAACAATCATCACCATAATCAAAATGCAACCATCTGAGAGTTCGCCGTCATCGGATGGATTATCCCACTTTGTTTTTTCCGCCTTTTTTTGGAATAGAGCAATCTTACTGTTAATCTCCTCTTTATCCATTGAATTATTAGCCAAGGTCAATGCATTCTGCAACAAATCAATCGAATATTTTGGCGAAAATTTTCGGAGATTGTATTCATCAATAGAACATTCGTAAAGCATATTTGCAAGGCGATCTGAAACAAGTTGAAGTCGCGGATCGTCGGGTGAAACTACTTTTAAGAGCAAATGATATTCGTTCTTAGTATCAATAATTAGTTTATCGCCGATACCTGATTTTACAGTAGTGGGTAATGATTTAACACCCTCAGAATTAAGAATATCTAACAAATCCTGGGTATCTTTAATAGCACTATTGATTTTGGCGAGAGTATCATCAGAAATAGTTGGAATTATACAATCGAGCCAAACGGGAGACGGAATATACTCTAATAATTTGTTCGGGGTAATGTATTCTACAAGAGTTTCAACAAAGGTCTGAATCAAATCGTTGGCACTCTTAACCAGCGTTCCCTTAGAATCAACCGCCTTTAAAAATTCATCTGAGTATTTATTGTAAAGTTTTTCGGCATTTTGTAACGCCAATTTAAAATCACATTTCCAAAGGTAAATAATCACCCTATTTTGCAGCGATGAAAGATTATCTTCTCTATTCCAAACAGACAAAGCGTGATTTGGCTTACCCGAAAAAAGCACGTCAAAAGCCTCATCATCAAGAGGTGTTATCCTCAAAAACCAAAACTGAGCATATTTGAGACGCTCCTCTGAGTTGGAAATCATAGCCAAGGCATTGTCTAAATCTTCTAACGAATGCGAAAAGTTAGATTTTACTTTCAGATTTTTAACCCTCGGCAAATCAAGAGGATAATCTACCTTTTTACCCACCTCCATAAACTTGGTAGCCTTGCTGATGGTTGCCACAATCTCTCTATACGACGAGTTAGCATACACTCCCAAAACTCTGAAGGGGTTGTTTAATACTATTTCCGGTACTGATGCCATATTTTTTTGCCGTTGGTTTTATACTATGCAAAGTAAGGAAAATTATTTGAGATAACAAAATCGAAGGGGGGATTATCATGATAGAAGGGGTTTTAATATATAAAATCCTGAAAATCAACATTTGTAATAAAAACTCCCTTGAAAAAGTGGCATGAACATACAAAAACTCCCTTGAAAAAGTGCAATACTCTTAACACACGACTTTATTTATAACGCCGCCGCCGTTGATTTCCATCCCATTTTTTCTACGAGCGACAAAAAGAAACTCTTTTCTTTTTCGGGAACAGAGATTTTAAAACTATTTGGAGAAACAATTTTACGAATTTCGTCTGTTATTGCAAATGTAAAATACGAATCCGTTTCGGGTAGATAGTCTGACGGTATATCTTTAATTGGCAAAGAATTAGTTACAGTTGGAAAACTTCCATTGCCACTATAATCGGCAAAACGAACAAAACCATCAGGGTTATTTAGCATTAAATTTAACAAAGTTTCCTTGCCATAAATATAATTACGCAAAGTTTCAAAACTTACACGAAATATCATCCAACGATTATCATTATTATCGCAATCTGTCCAACAAAAAAGATAATAATCGTCAGCCGACTGATACAGTGTAAGCAATGGTCCGCCTTCGTATATCAAGTCTACGAGCCTATTCATTTTGTTAATATCAAATGGCAAAGCAAAACCTTCAATCCTGTTCATAGTAGCATAGTGATTTTAAATGTGTTAGACAAATTGCAACTTTCAAATTCAAAAAAATCAAAATGTCGTGTTTCGATATTTACACTTGACATCAAACCGTCGGTGTTTTGCAATTTGCCGGAACATAAAGCGTTGCCAAGCACCAAACGTATCTTTTTGTTGATTTTGCATAAATTTCTGTAACGAGCAACCGCCGCCTTTTCATCATCATAACAAGATAATGCAAAGCCTGAAAACTTTAATTCATCAGGTAATTGGCGAGATGGATTCAATACCGAAACAGGTTTATGATTATTTGGATCATCTTCTGAATAAACATATCTAAACCCGATGATTCCATTAGGTTGATACAAATCAGGAAGTTTTAATCCCATTTTAACAAGCCCGTCAATTTCGTTTTGATATTTGAATCGCTCCATAATTAATAAGTATTACCTTGCAAATATAATTCATATAAATGACAAAAACAAATATATTTGCTACTATTTCTCCCCTCTCCATGCCATCTTCACCGCCACCACAGCATTTACTGCGGCAATTGCCAAGCCGATTAGGGCATACCAAATATTAAATTCCATTAATCCATAGCAACGATAAAGTATCCACACGCTGATGGGTAGACAGATAACGCTTGTGATTATGGCGGGGATGTATTTGCGGATTACGACAAATTGACCAATATGCATTACATAATGCGCTGCAAGTCCGAAGAATGCACCAAACCAAATGTTCCAACAAAGAGTGTTGTCGAAATAGAGCGCGGCAATGGCTATGAGGATAAAAACCACCAATTCTTCTATTACCCCAATGGCAAAAGTTTCGGTGTTGCTGTGGCACATCTGACGGTAAATAAATGGGAAACGGCGTTGAAGCATTTCGGCATTGCGGGTTATAAAACCGCGCATTCCGATAATCTCTTCCATATCGTGAAAGATGAATAAAAGCGGAAAAGTCAAGGCAAATATACTCATAGTTATTAATATTTATACGCTACAAAAATATGGATTTTTCTCAACAATAAAAAATATCAAAATTTAGCATTATCAATCAATCACTTACAAAAACTTTTTACCAAATCTACCTAAAAAAGCATAGATTTGGTAAAATATTTTTATCCCAAAAATTACTAACATATTAATTATTAATAATTTACAAATTTAAACACTGCGACACTACAAAAAAAGTTTTTACCAAATCTCAAAAAAATTTGCACATTTGGTAAAAACTCTATATATTTGCCCTTGAAATCAATCATTTACACACTATGATTATAGGTCGCAAAAAAGAACGGAAAATTCTATTGTCGCTTTTAGAGAGCCACAAGTCGGAGTTTGCCGCAGTATATGGTCGTCGCCGCGTGGGCAAAACCTATCTGATAAGAGAAGCATTTGAATATCGGTTTGCATTTCAGCACACCGGATTGCAAAACCAATCAAAAAACGCACAAATAGCGGAATTCTGCAAGTCGCTCGCCAACGCAGGGATGAAGGATATAACGCAACCCACCAATTGGCGCGACGCATTCTCGTTGCTCGAAAAGCACCTTGAATCTCTTCCCGAAGGCAAAAAAGTTGTATTTATCGACGAACTGCCGTGGATGGACACCCCTTGTGCAAAGTTTATAAGCGCATTGGATCATTTTTGGAACGCTTGGGCCACAATGCGAAAAGATATCGTGCTAATTGTATGCGGCAGTGCTACTTCGTGGATAATCAGCAACATAGTAATGAACTACGGTGGACTACACAACCGTCTTACAAAGCACATCTACGTAGAACCGTTCACACTCCACGAATGCGAACTGTACGCCAAGGCACGCAACTTGGGTATGAACCGCCGAAACATTATGGAAACCTATATGATTATAGGCGGCATCCCCTACTATTGGGACTATTTGGCAAAAGAACTTTCGTGGGCGCAGAATATCGACAGTATGTTTTTTGTAAAAAATGCGCCGCTACGTCGTGAGTTCACCGCCCTGTATGCATCTCTGTTCCGAAAGCCCGACGAATACATAAAGATTATCAATGCATTAGGTACAAAAAAAATTGGAATGACACGTTCCGAAATCATCAGCGAAACAGGGATAGACCAAGGCGGAAAACTCACCAAAATGCTCGAAGAGTTGGAGGAATGTGATTTTATACGTTCATACAATTCCATAGGAAAAACAAAGAAAGACTCTGTATATCAACTAATTGACAATTTCACACTGTTTTATTACAAGTTTTTGGACGGCAGGAGAAACTTTGCCAAAAACTATTGGCTCGCGATGCAAAAAAAGCCATTGTTCAACACTTGGAGCGGACTTGCCTTTGAGCGTGTCTGCTTGCAACACACAGAACAAATCAAAAAGGCATTGGGTATTTCGGGAGTAATGTGCAACGTATATTCGTGGGTATACCGCGCCAAAAATCCGAAAGAAAAAGGCGTTCAGATAGACCTCCTCATCGACCGCGACGACGACGTAATCAACCTTTGCGAAATGAAATACTATGATTCCACATTCACCATCACCGAGGACTACGACAGCAACCTCCGCCTCAAATCATCGGTGTTTGAGGCACAAACATCCACACGCAAAGCCGTCCGCACAGTTATGATTACCACCTACGGCATTGCCCACAACGAATGGTCAAATAACATTACAAATCAAGTAGTTATGGATGATTTGTTTGAGGAATAAAACAATAAGAGGCAAAACCCGATTAAATTAAACCCTATCAATCAACCACTTACAAAAAGTTTTTACCAAATCTCAAAAAAATTTGCACATTTGGTAAAAACTTTTTGCAATTATCTTATTATCAATTATTTACAATCGAGTTTTTTAAACCTTCCAATGTTTCAATTGCGAAAGATGACTGTCGAACAGTGCACGGCGGTCTGTATCTGACTGATTATCAGTATTTGGCATCTGTTTAACAAGAAAATCGAGCAACAAATCTTTGCTACTATAAGCAAATTTGCCATCCGCATAGCACCATTTGCAGTAATCCTCGTTGAAAGCGCCGTCGGGTTCGTGACTAATAAGCGAATCATCGGTAAGAGGCATTCCGCAGCACTGACAAATCAATGTCTGCGGCGAACCCAAAAGAGTATTGATCGACACATTGAACTCCTTTGAGAGTGTTTTAAGCATATCGGTATTAGGTTGGGTTTCGCCATTTTCCCAACGACTTATCGCCTGAAGGCTGACATTTACTCTTTCAGCCATCTGTTCCTGCGTAAGGTTGTTTTTTTCGCGCAGGTTTCTGAGAATTTCTTTTACTTCCATAATTGCTACAATTAAATTGTGATTTTGATACCGCAAAATTACAGCCTCAACCCCCTCGTGTCAAGAAACAGGCGGTTGCGTTTTGTTAAAATATGTTAATTAGAAATTGCCCAAAAATAAATGCGAAAAAGATTTTGCAGTTAATTAAATTGTTGTTAATTTAACGGCGGTTAAATTAATGACG
>JAGCVU010000125.1 GCA_017962175.1 Bacteroidales bacterium
CAGTCGCACCTGTTTTATTCATAGAGAAATACTTGAACAACAAACACTTATCAACTCCACAAAATACTTCCGTCACGTACGTTTCGATCGTCCGCTCACCATCATTATGAACGGCAAGAAAAACGAGGCGGGAATTGTTATTAATACTTAATGCTCAATGCATAATTCATAATGCATAATGCATAATTAGACATTTAGAATTGTAATTAAAATGAACATTTTATTTGTATGTCTTGGAAATATTTGCCGCAGTCCAATGGCAGAATGTGTAATGAAAGCGGTAATTGATGAAAAAAATATCAAAGGTGTAACGGTAGATTCGGTAGGCTTGATAGGTTATCACACCGGCGAAGAGCCCGACAGTCGTATGCGAGCCGCCGCCAGAGACAAAGGTTACATTATGCGACATCGTGCACGCAAAATTTCCGACGATGATTTCCGCACCGCCGACCTGATTATAGGAATGGATGGCGACAACATCACACGTCTGCGCCATATTTGTCCCAAGACAGAATATCTAAGCAAGATACACTCTGTGGCAGAATATTTTCACGGCATTACCGGCTACACCACCGTACCCGACCCATATTACGGCACCGAAAGGGATTTTTATAAGGTGATAGAGTTGTTGGAAAATGCGTGCGAGGGGATTATGAATGAGATTGACTTACTCGATTAACTCTCACAATGTTGTGCACAATAGCAAACTTCGAAATGATTGATTCGAGTTGCATTGTGTTTTTAATTAGGATGGTGATGATGCCACCAAAAATACCATCGTGCTCACTCATATTGATGGCTTTTACGCTGATACCGTTGTCAAACAACATAGTGGTAATCTCCTTAAGAATACCCTTTCTGTCGGTTCCCTGAACATTGATAGGTACCGCCACAGGGTCGAGATCTTCGCCCCAAATAACTTTTGTGGTCTGCTTGCCATATAATGCTGTTAGTTTCTGTGCATTTTCGCAATCTCTACGGTGAACAAGCACTATACCCTCGCTGTCGGTACAAGCCAAAGCGTCATCACCGGGAATGGGACAACAACATGATGATAAAATATGAGTAATATCAGAGTTGATTAAGAGTGGCGTTTTGTAATCAATTTCTACATAACGACGATTTCTTACCGACTGCGATGCCGACCTAATATCATTATCGGGGTCAAACTTTCTATTGTGAATAATGAGTTTTAAACGTTTTATAGTTTCGAGAAGATTATCTGACGAAATTTCATCACGAGCTATTTTGAGAAAGAAATCCTCTACCTTTTGTACATTGTAATGTTTAACCAGCAATCTCATAAGTTGTGGTTCGGGCAGCATTCTATTTTCGCGCAACAAACTATTAAACTCCTGCTCGCCTCTGATAATCTCTAACTTTTGTATATCGGATCTGTGCTTCCAATAGTTCTCAAGCCATTGTCGCGCCTTATCGGATTTTACATATCCAATCCACTGTGGGTTAGGTTTAACGCTTGGTGAGGTAATCACTGATATTTGGTCTGTGGTTTTAAGCACATGGTTTAAAGGCACAGTTTTGTTTTCCATAGTAGCTCCAAGACAGTGTTGTCCCATTTTCTCGTGTATGGCGAAAGCAAAATCAAGCACAGTAGAATCCTTGGGTAATTCCACAATCTGACCCTTGGGAGTAAACACAAAAATAGTTTCTACACTGGCCAAACTACGGAAACGGAAGAGCAGGTCAACAGCATCTTCGTTAGGATCGAAATTGGTTAGATTGTTTCGCAAAGCCTCCAACCCCTTTCGATTAGCGTGAGAAGGAGAATAACCTCGATGCGCCACTATATCGTTGTCGGAAGTGAGAATCTGCACTTCCATAAAAATGCCATTAAACATCACCTTAAATACCAATGCGGAGAATCCGTTGCTCTTTGGCATTATAACATAATCGCTTCGGCTGTCGCTCTTTTCATGAAAATTGCTGATAACTGAGGCATAAATCTGATAATGATTTTGAATTATGGCGTCAGGATCGGTTGAATCGGGTTCAAAAACAATTCTAACAGACTGATAGTTAATCTCCTCAAACTTTTGGTTCTTGTCGGTCATTAACAACGATGTCTGATACAATGATTTGCTTACCACAGAAAGGCGACAAGTGTTACCAGTCTTTACCAAAATGCGCATAAGGCTGAGTTTAAAATCAGCCATAAGTTCCGCACGCGATTTGGCAGTTTCTTCCACATATTGGGATATAGCCTGATAACGTTCGGGATGGACATATTTAAAACTTAGATCTTCAAGTTCGTTTTTGATATCAAAAAGCCCCAACTGATAAGCAATTGGCACATATACATAAAGGTTTTCGCCTGCTTTAATCTGACGAGTGCCATCGGGCATATCCTCAATGGTGCGCATATTGTGCAAACGGTCGGCAATTTTTACAAAAGCCACCCTCGGGTCGTGAGGAATACCAAGAAGCATCTTTTTAAAAGTGGCAGCCTGAACATTCTGTTTTGCATCGTATACATTGGTAATCTTAGTAAGACCATCCACAATGTTGGCAATCGATTCGCCAAAACGATCCTTGATATCATCATAAGTGTATTCAGTATCCTCCACAACATCGTGCAATAATGCAGCCACCACCGCCGACACTCCTAGACCAATCTCATTAGCGGTGATTGTAGCCACGGCTACAGGATGAGTAATATAAGGGTCATGGTTGCCACCCTTGCGTCTAACTCCATAATGAGCCTTATACGCAAAATCGTAGACACTGCGTAAATGCACACGAATCTCCTCAGACTGAAAACCTTCGGGCAATGACGATATAAACTCTTGAAACAGTTTCTCTTTGTACTCGTCAACTACAATAACATCATTCTTCTCTTCCATAATATTCATTGTTAGCAAATAGTGGTACTAAATTAACGCAAATAATTAAAATATGCAAAGGAAATCACATTATTTTATTGTAAATTATTTGCAAAAATCTTAATTGCCCATAAGATAAACACATATACACGTTTCAAATCCAAATCCTTAAGCATCTTCTTATAGCTCTCCCCCCCTATTATATGAATTATTTTGAAAATGGGGCGGCTACTGTGATTATGTTAAATAGAGAAAAATGATAAAAATTATTAATTGATAATTAATTAGTTAGTGTTTAGATATAACATTATCAGTTAAAAACTATAACAATATTTTTTTCATGGTGATTTTAGGTTTTTATTTGCAGGTTTGATGGCAAGTTATTATCTTTGTGAAAATTTTTAGACAATGAGAATCGACATTATCACCGTTTTGCCCGAACTGCTCGAAAGCCCGCTCGGACACTCTATCATAAAACGAGCCTGCGACAAGGGACTCGCAGAAATCAATATCATCAATCTCCGCGACTTTACCACCGACAAACGCCGCACCGTCGACGACTATCAATACGGTGGCGATGCTGGTATGGTGATGATGATTGAACCTATCGACAAGGCTATCTCATACCTCAAATCGCAAAGAGATTACGACGAAATTATTTACACTTCGCCCGACGGTGAAATTCTCAACCAAAAAACCGCTAACACACTATCTACCAAGGAGAATATCATCATTCTCTGCGGACATTACAAGGGCATCGACCACCGTGTGAGAGAGCACCTCATTACTAAGGAAATTTCAATTGGCGATTATGTGTTAACAGGCGGCGAACTTGCTGCTGCTGTGATAGTTGACAGCGTGGTGCGTCTTATTCCTGGTGCTATGAACGACAACGAGTCGGCTCTTTCGGATAGTTTTCAGGATAACCTCCTTGCTCCACCAATTTATACCCGTCCCGCCGATTACAAGGGTTGGAAAGTACCTGAAATTCTGCTTTCGGGTAATGAGGCAATGATAGACAAATGGCAGATGGAACAGGCTATTGAACGCACCAAACAGTTGAGACCCAATCTTTTGGAAGGAGGCGAATAATGGAAGCTATGATTTTTGCGGCAGGATTAGGCACTCGTCTTGCACCGTTAACCGACAATAAACCAAAGGCTTTGGTGGATTTTTGCGGCAAAACTATGCTCGAAAACGCCATCAACAAATTAGAAGCCGCAGGCGTTAACCGCATCATTATCAACATTCACCATTTTGCCGACATGATGGCAGATTACATACATAATATAAGGTGTAACGCCGAACTGCTGATTTCCGACGAGCGCGATTTTCTGTTAGACACCGGCGGTGGAATACTCAAAGCCGCTCCCCTACTCTGCGCCGAGGATAATTTCATTGCGTATAATGTTGATATTGCGTGCGATATAGATTTAAAGTCTCTTTACAACTATCATTTATCATCGGGCAATTTGGCAACTCTTGCAGTTAAAGACCGCGAATCTACCCGCAAACTGATTTTTAATAAAGAAATGCAATTGTGTGGCTGGCACAATTATACTACTAACGAAACAAAGATTTCAATAAAATTTGAGAATAACGCGGTTAACTATCTCGCTTTCAGCGGAATATCTATCATCAATAAAAATATTTTTCCACTTATAACCGAAACAGGCAAGTTTTCAATTACAAATCTGTTTCTTAGATTGGCAACCACTGAGCGTATCGGCGGATATGTTCACGATGGACTTTGGGCTGATTTGGGGACAATAGAAAAATTGAAGAAGGCGGAGGGAATGTTTGGAAGATAATCCTCACCCACCAATACACATCACAGGTATCAATTCGATGTTAAATAGAAATTGCTCGTAGCGATAATCAAAGACGGTCATTTTGGTTTCGGTGGATACGGTGGCGATCATATCCATGTCGTTGTCGCGGCAATAGTTGAGAACTTGTTCCACAAATGTGCCTACAAAGCCGCCTTCGTCGAAATTTTTTAGAACGAGGTTTACTTGATTGCCAAACTGTTTTTCAAAAATTTTGGCTGTTTGATAACCTTCGCTGCGAAATACCATGTGGAGAGTTGCCCCAAAAAACGCTGCCTTATTGACAATCTCCAACACTCCGCGACCATTGCCCGAAAGTCGAGAAACGGGCCAAACTATGTTTTTAATTGGAGCAAACCGTTTAGACTGCAACACTATAACAGGTATTTTGGCTGTGCCGATAACTTTCGATGCCGAACTGCCCATCAAAAGCTGAAATCCACTTTTGCCGGGCGTTCCCATTAAGATAAATTCAAATTCGTTGGTTGATAATTCGTGCGATATGGTTTCAAATAGTTCGCCTTTGCGCTCCACAAATGTTACCACTATTCCAAACTTTTGCACATACAAATCTACCACGTGATGCAATCCCGACACAGATTTTGGGTCGCACTCTACGCCGGTGTCTACATGGAAAAGTTGAGCATTGAAATGATACTGACGACAAAATTCAAGTCCGTACAACACAGCGTTGTAGCATACGTCGGAATAATCTGTGGGAATAAGTATCGTATTGCTGCTCATAGCGTTAGTGGGTGTTGCTTACACTTTTAATCCTATTACTGTAATGTCGTCGATTTGTGTGGCGTTGCCTTTCCATTCAAGGAAATATTTTTCGAGAAGGTTGCGCTGTTCGTTAAGTGGCAATGCGTGGTTTTTGAGAATAATATCTTTAAAGCCGCCCATTTTGAGTTTCATATTAAACTCGCCGCCAAATTGCGATGCGTAGCCGTCGCTAAACATATAAATCATATCGCCTTCTAAGAGTGTAAGTCGCTGTGATTCAAACGGTTTTTCTTTAATATAAATGCCTATCGGGTTGCGGTTTGGCTTTAATTGGAATTCTTCGCCGTTGCGAACATAAATGAGCGGAAGGTTGGCTCCTGAATATTCGAGAACGCGTTCTTTGCGGTCTACCACCACGAGGGTCATATCCATACCGTCTTTGGTCATGTTGCTCTTGTCTTCCTCTTGGTGGAGAAGTGTTTTTACCATTTTGCGCAAGCGTTCAAGAATGTTGGCTGCGTTGCTTTCGCCTCCGAGACCTGTGATTTCGTGGAGGGCGCAGATGCCGAGCATACTCATAAACGCTCCGGGAACGCCGTGTCCAGTGCAGTCGGCAACAACAAAAATCAAACGGTCTTGGTCGGAATGTAACCAATAGAAGTCGCCGCTGACCACATCGCGGGGCGAATAATATATAAAGTAATCGCTGAAAAAAGACTTCAACTCGTTCAAGTCGGGGAAAAGCGCGTCTTGAATACGTTTTGCATACGAAATACTGTCGGTAATTTGCTTTTGCTGTTGAGCAAGCATAAGACGCTGTTTGTCAATGTATTCGTTTTGTTGTTCAAGTTCGGCGTGCTTTTGGGCAATTTCTTCGGCACGATTATGAAGTTCAATGTTTTTAGATTTGATTTCTTCGTGCTGACTATGCAACTGACGATTGAGTCGCTTGGTTTTTTTGTTCATTATAAAAAGTACCACAAGCATCAACACGCCGAGGGCGAGGAAAATAGCCAACATCATTATAAAACGGTCTTGAAGTCGGTTGTTCTCTTCGAGGAGGTCGTTGTCGCGTTTTAGCGAACTGATTTTTCCCTCCTGCTCGTAGGTCTTGGCCTTGAACTGAATGTTGAAAAGTTTTTCGGTAAGTTCATCTGAGAAAACGCTATCGTTGTAGAGGATAACCTGATTGTAGTGGTCGGCGGCATCTTGAAACTCGTGTTTAGCATAATGAATCTTAGCGAGAATCTCGTGAGCGTTGCGGATGCGGAATTTTGCACCAATATCGGAGGCTAGTTTGAGACTCTGCTCTCCAAAATATTCCGAACTGTCGTAATCTTGACGCTGATAATATAGTTGCGAAAGTTTGCGGAAAACCTCAGATTGAAGGTCTATATCGTTGAGATACTTTTCGTTGCTAACACATTCAAGGTAACGCGAAACGGCTCGGTCAATTTCGCCACGGGCAAAATAGATATCGCCCAAGTATTTTTTGCACACGGTGATATCGCCTGCTGATGCGTGAATAGCGGTACGTACAGCCAAAGCGTGTTGCAGGTTATTCTCAGCATCTTCGTATTGGTTGCGACCAAGATAGGTGCGTCCGAGGTTGAGGTAACAATATGAAAGTATGCTTGAATCACCGAGTTGCTTGCCGAGTTCGAGACCTTTGCTTAGGTTGGTTTCCGCCTCGTCGTACTGCTCCTGATATAGGTAGAGGTTGCCGAGGTTGATATAAGCATACGCCTCTTGATCGTGAACGCCGAGTTGCTTGGCCTTTTCGAGACCGAGGTTGTAGTATTCGAGAGCGTCGGAATAGTTGCCAAGATTGCGGTGGCATACACCTATATAACTATATCCCTTTACCAACTGTTCGTTGTCGTGAGTTTTTTCGGCATACTTGATGGCGGTCATAGCGTACTGTATCGCCATATCGGGATAGTTGTTGCGAAGTTTCCAACAAATGGTGTTGCTGATGTCGTCGCGCAGGGAGTCGGGTGCGGTGGTAGAAAGTCGTATAAGGCTGTCTATCTCGGGGCTGAATTTCTGCGAAAATGCTGACATTCCCCAAAATACTAATACTGTTAGTATGGTTAACTTAATTCTTTCCACGTTATTCAAAATTATTTTTCCCAAATATAATGCATTATTATTAAAAAAGCAAATAAAAAATCAACAAAAAGTATGCCCTATAAAATTATATATTTTAACTACAAAATAAAAAAACGCCGTCCTTATTCAGAACGGCGTTATACTTAGTTAAATAATTGTGCTACAATGTGTAAAGTTTATCGGATGAAACAAGTTCGATGCCGTGGGTTTCAAGTGCACGTTCGCAGTTGGCAATGTCAGCGGGACGGATTACCACTTGCGCTATTTCGCCCATCGAGAAGGCATACATATACTCAATTTGAACGTTGCCAGCGTTGAGCACGTGCAATGCCTTGGCAAGCGATCCCGGTGTGTTGGGACACTTTATACATATTACATCGGTAAGACTTACGGCATATCCTGCGTTTTTGAGCAACTGCAATGCCTCTTCGGGCTGCGAAACTATGGCGCGAAGAATGCCAAAATCGCTTGTGTCGGCTACGCTAAATGCCGTCATATTGATGCCTGCACCGCCGAGTATGTCGGATACTTCGCTCAAACGGCCTGCCTTGTTTTCAAGAAAAACTGATAATTGTTTTATTTTCATAATGTTATGTCTTTTATTATTGGTTAAAATTTCCTGTTGTCGATTACGCGTTGTGCTTTGCCTTGCTCAAAACGTTGAAGTGTCTTGGGCTCAACAAGTTGAACTATTACCGAAATGCCGAGTACGCTTTCGAGGTTCGACTTTATTTTCTTTTCTACGGCTTGAAGGCCTTTAATGTTGTCGGCAAAGAACTGTTCTTGAATTTCTACTTGAATAGTAAGTGTGTCGAGAGTGCCTTTGCGGTCTACAATAAGCATGTAGTGAGGCTCGGTTTCGCTCATAGAGAGAAGCACGCTTTCTACCTGCGAGGGGAACACGTTGACACCACGGATAATGAGCATGTCGTCGCAACGTCCCATAAGTTTGGCAATACGCACTGTGCTACGTCCACAAGGACAATCGCCCGGAATTATGCGCGAAAGGTCGTGTGTGCGGTAACGAATAAGGGGCATTCCCTCAACTGCCAGCGAAGTGAATACAAGTTCGCCGGTTTCGCCGGGTTTGCATTGTTCGCCGGTTTCGGGGTTGATAATTTCAGGGTAGAAATAATCTTCGCAAACGTGGAGACCGTTTTGGAATTCGCAGTCGCAAGCCACGCCGGGACCCATTACCTCGCTCAATCCGTAAATGTCGTGGGCTTTGAGGTTGAGTTTGGTTTGAATTTCGTTGCGCATTGCCTCGCTCCACGGCTCAGCACCAAAAATTCCCACACGAAGTTTGAGGTCTTTTTGTGGGTCGTAACCAGCCTCTTTGATAGCGTCGGCAATGTAAAGGGCATAACTTGGAGTGCAAGCCAAAACCGTTGTGCCAAAATCGTGAATCAACTGAATCTGTTTTTTGGTGTTGCCGCCCGATGCCGGAACCACAGCCGCGCCGATATTTTCAACGCCGTAATGCAGTCCGAGACCGCCTGTAAAAAGTCCGTAGCCGTAGCCCACCTGCACAATATCTTTGTTGGTAACGCCGCTGAGGGTAAGCGCACGGGCAACACATTCCGACCAAATGTCAAGGTCTTTGCGAGTGCGGCCAACCACTGTGGGGCGACCTGTTGTGCCCGACGATGCGTGAAGTCTAACAATCTCGCTCATAGGTGCTGCAAACACTCCAAAGGGATAATTATCGCGGAGGTCTTGCTTGTAGGTGAAAGGGAGTTTTTTGAGGTCGTCGATGGTGCGGATGTCGCCCGGAAGAAGACCCGCCTCTTGCATACGCTTGCGGTAATAGGGTACGTTGTGATATACTCGGTTTACGCAGTCGCGCAAACGTTTAGATTGCAACTCGCTAAGGTATTCGCGCGAGGCACATTCTATGGTTTCGTTCCAAATCATGATTTATTCTATTATGTTTTTGATATTAAATTTCTTGTTTGGTTGAGGGTTAGAGGGAGGCACAAATAGTTTGTTGGTATCCTCCACAAAGGTGAGAATCTCTTCGGCTCCGCGTTTTTCGGTGGCAGAGGTTACAAAATACTGCGGCAGTTCTTCCCAAGTTTCGCGCATTTGCTTAAAATAGTTGCTGATGTTGCGCTGCACGATGGTTTTGCCAATTTTGTCGGCTTTGGTAAACGCTATTACAAACGGAACGCCGTTGGTGGCCATACGCTCCATAAACTCTACGTCGATGCGTTGCGGGTCGTGCCTTATGTCTATTAATATAAAGGTGCACATAAGGTTTTCGCGGTGAAGAAGGTAGTTGGTTGTAAACTTGTTCCACTGCGCTATAAGTTTGTTGCCCGTTTTGGCATATCCATATCCGGGAAGGTCAACAAGATACCACTCTTTGTTGATAAGAAAATGGTTGATTAACTGAGTTTTACCGGGAGTGGCTGATGTTTTTGCAAGACTGCGATTGCCGCAAATCATGTTAATGAGCGACGACTTGCCCACATTGCTCCTGCCCACAAATGCGTATTCGGGCATGTCGGGAGCGGGACATTTCTTAAAGTCGGTGTTGCTCATTACAAATTCTGCGCTATTTATTTTCATTGTATTCTGGTTTGTTTACAAATTGACGAAAATACATAAGTTGTCCGGGCAGGGTGCGTTTCCAATAGTCACGCTCGTGTTTGCCGGGCGATTCGGAATATACTATGTTGATATTCTGTTCTTTGCATTTGGCTGCCAACTGACGGTTTACTTTTACCAAATAATCTTCGGAACCGCAGTTTACAATAATGGGTTTACCGGCGGCCTTTAAAAGTTCGGTGTTGTACAAAACGGAATAACGCTCCCAATTGTCGTTGTCGGGTGTCTTAGGACCTATCTTTTTGGCAATGCTTCCGCTCACCGACGACGACCTGAGATGCATCACGCCGCTCATCGAACCTGCCGCTCTAAACCTTTCGGGATTTTGCATATATAATGTCAACGCACCGTGTCCGCCCATGCTAAGTCCCGTGATAAAAAGGTTACAACTGTCGATATTAAAATGGCGGAACATCGATGGTAAAATCTCCTCTCTAAAAAAAGTAGCGTAACGGGCAGTGCTGTCGATAGGGCTGTCGATATACCACGAATCAGAAAATCCGTCGGGACAAATCAGTATCATACCGTACTCGTCGGCGTAAAGTTGCAAATCTGCCACCCTACTCCACTGACGGTAATTGCCCCCAAAACCGTTGAGCAAAATTACAGCCGGAAACTGTCGTCCGCATTCCACGCTGTAATCCTTTGGCACAAAAGCCATTACAGTATCGTTTGGCATCACCCCGCGCGAGTTTACAACATAATAATGTTGCGCCTGCGATAGCAACGGCATACTCAGCATAAACATTAAGAGTGATATATAATATAGTGTCTTCATTGGTGTAAAAATATTACAATATGCCACAATGCAAATATGCGACAAATTATCGGAATACGAACAAAATTTTAAGATTTTTTTTAATCGGTTTTGTAAATATGGGGGATTAATATAGACGATATTAACCTTGATTGAGAAATAATAATTAATCCAAATCCCCCCCAAAAAAATGCAATATCCCACCAATGGTTCTGAAAATCAGGATAAATGTTGCAAAACGTGTTTCGCAGCCGTATATTAGCGGAAAAAACAGAAATGAAACGAATTGCAACCACACTTATATTATTGTTGCTCGCATTGACGGGAATGGGCAAAAGCACCGATATCATCTTTATTTTAGACGACGATGCGGCGTTTCGTCAAGGGCACATAGCGGTACTTGTAGGAAACGAAATCACCGGTTGGCACTACGTGTCGATCAACGGAACAGGCACAGTGCCAACACCTTGGGGCATCAATACCAACGCCGATACTGGCACTGTCATCACCGACGAGGCGGGACTCAGAATCCGCGGACTAAAACGTGCCATCCGCCGCGCTTGCGAAATCAATCCCAAAGAACGCCACCGCTACCGCCACTATAAACGCATCAAAACCACAGCCGAAGAGGATTCTGCCGTGCTCTTCGCCGCTAAAAACACCGCCTCGGCAATTGTTTACGGCATCATAGGTCCGGGACAATCGTGCATCGACGTGGCTCAATCAGCATTTTCGGCTCTGGTAAAAAAACGCCGTTTAGATAAGAGGGGCAACGTTCCCGGACATACCGACCTGATTCCAAAACGTTGGTTTCGCAAAATAGAACTTAGAATCAAAATTGCCAACCGACGTTCAAGAGACGGCAAAGGCAAAATAACTGAAATCACCGAAAACTACTAATCATACGCAGTGATAAAATATTATAACGTCAATCAACTCCGATTGGCGAATACACCCATACTCTAAACCCAAAATCATTAGTAGCAAAGAGGGATTCTTTATAAGCAAAACATGGCTTTTTCATAACTCGCCACATTTCAATAATATAAATAAAAGGCAAAACATTTGTTTAAGGATTTTACATAAACATTAAACAGTATTTAAGCAACAAAAAAGTAGCATATATGGTAAAACCTTCGGAACCTTCGCAAGCATGAGAAAAAACTGACAAAATGTCATATCTATAATCAATGAATAAGGCGAAAAAAACAATTCGTACAGTTTAAAGCATAACTCAAAATAAATTGAACGGATTTGCCCCTATCCTACCCTTATAGGCAACAAATCAAAGAAATCGAGATAAAAAACTATAAATAAGGGACATAAATACGCTGATAATCAAGTAATTAAGTATAACATATCATTTTCAGGGAGATAGAGCAAACATCAGCAGAGATAATCTGAATTGGTTATGTAAATAACTGATATATAAATAGTTATATATATACAGAAGAAATGTTATAGAATGATGTAAAGATTAGTATAACTTCTCAACCATAAAGATTATAAATAAGAATAGATAATAAGCAAACTTTACCAAGTCCAGTTTGGGGACTTCGCAGAGGAGGAATGCTCCATCCCAAAAATCATCAACCCAAAATCTTCCGCCGAAAATTAACTGACCAAAAAACATCAGCCCCAAAAATGACTGGATGAAAAATCACTCTTGAAAAAAATCCTTCCGGAAAAATCGCAGATTTGTAAATATGAATTATGTTAATAGGATAGATAAGTGAATACGAAATGAAACTCCAAAAAATTGTAAACCAAAAATAAAAAATCACAAAAGTACACGCAAAAATCAGTAGCCAACAAAACAAAAATCAGATTTACAAATTACCAAAATCACAAACAACCACAATTACAAATCTAAAACATTTACAACAAAATCGAAAATCGAATATTTTTGTCGAATATTCTAAAATTTTACACTTGTATATACAAAAGTAAACCACAAAACAAACCACCCTAAAAAGTTTACAATTGTTACATTTGTAAACTATAAAGAATTATCCTATTTTTATCTGCAAATCGGGGAGATTTTACAGAGTAATAATAATTTATCACCGCGTATTTTATTGTGTAATCAGGAATATTAATTGTGTTAAGGGATTTTGGAAAATAAGTTTTGAATATCGTAACAATCACAAAACCAATACTTTAAGTATTGTTATATAAAGTAAAAGATTAATGATTTTTGGCTATTTGTTAAGAAATTGTTAAAAATCCGTGTTTTTAAACCTGAAAAATAGTCGTAAGTGGTTAATACCCAAGCATTTACAGCGTTTATTTAAAGTAAGGCTACTTTATTTTTGTCCGTTAAACATAGCGATATGTAATGTATAAATAGCATCTAACCGGGTAGCGAACAAATATCTTATTCTCTTTTGGTTATGTTCTTCGTACTATATATACGACAAAAAATAAGCCAATGTTGCTTATTTTTTAAATTATTTAAGGTATTTAAGTGATTAAAAATAAGGATTTTAGCATTTAGTAGACAAGTGTTATTTACAAGATTATCAGTGATTTATGTATACAATAGTACTCAAAATGTTTGGCAAAGATGTTGTATACACCGATTTTCCCGTTGGTAATAATAAAATATATCACCGTTACTTTTGTAATCTAAGAACTAAAACCACAAAAACAGTTTACAATGTTACAATTGTAAACTTGTAAAATATTTTCATTTTTCTAAAAAATAGTTGCAAATAAATTTGGCGGTATCACAAAAGTTAATTATATTTGTTACATCAAAACAAGTTAAAATTGTAACCATTATGGAAGAAGAAGACAAAGACGTAGAACGTATACTCGAAATTTTAAAAAGTGAACAACTCAATGCTTCGGCTTTTGCCGAAAAAATCGGTGTTCAAAAATCGAGTGTTAGCCATGTAATCTCCGGAAGAAACAAACCGAGCAAAGAATTTATGGTAAAAATCTTGCGCACGTTTCCCGAGATTAGTAGCGATTGGCTTTTTCTCGGTTTGGGTGATATGTACCGTGTGCCAAAACAGTCGGCATCTCAACCCTCTACTCCGCAACCTTCCACTCCGCCGCAACCATCGGCACATCAGTTACAAACTTCTCAGGGGCAAACCGTGCAAACCACTCTCCTATTTTCGGATACCAATACCGAACCCGTTACCCCTGAACCAGTTGCACCCGAAACTGTAAAACCGGAACCCATCATTGTGGAAACTCCAAAACCACAACCGCAACAACCTAAAACTCAGAAAGTTGCACAAACAGAAACACCTGTTAAACCCCAACCGTCAGAAAATAAGGAGATTAAACAAATTGAAACCAAGCCCGAGCCGGTTAACATTATGAAGACCGATCCCGAAAAGATTATAGTTTTCTATTCAAACAAGACTTTCACTTTGTACTCTCCTTCGGGCGAATAGTCATTTTTGTAAAAAGAGAATTTTTACAGATTCACATTCCTGAAAAATTCGAAAAATACAGATTTCACTTTTTTTAATTTTTGGCTCGTTACCGATAATCCAAATCTATAACAGCACTGAATTTCAGCGAAATAAGGATAAACAGTTGTAATTCATTTGTAACTAATTAATAATCAATCATTTACAAAGCGCATTATTGAGCATCAGCCCCTTACCCACCGTAGATACTCTAAAATGCCTATTTGAAATAAAGTTTTTTACCCATAGATAAATTATTGATAATCAGATATTTATATTTAGTAAATTAAAACAATATCTCCATTAGAATTTAATATATAAAATGTGGATTAACACCACATCAGGCAAAACAAGGATTTTGAGTTGAGCATTATTCTGTAAGAGTAAGAATTTTTCAAAGTTTTGCGAAATCTGAGAAAGAAAAAACTCAATTTTTGCGAGCAATCTCCCCCATTAATGACATTCCGATGACAAAAACGCTATGACATTTTGTCATATCATTTTTTCCGAAATTTTTATCCAACTGCAAAACCATTGCGCAAATTTTCTATCTTTGCAAAAAAATTAAAGCAATGTACAAACACATTATTCGACCGATACTTTTTAAATTCAATCCCGAAAGCGTACACGGATTTACTTTCGGCGTTTTGAGATTTTTTCAGAAAATCAGAATTTTCAATCCCTTGATTCGCGCATTGTACCAAAAAAAGGACAAAAAGTTTGAGCGCGAAGTGTTCGGAATCAAGTTTCCAAACCCCATAGGACTTGCCGCCGGTCTCGACAAAGACGCGGAAGCCATTGATATACTGGGATTTATGGGTTTTGGTTTTATCGAAGTGGGCACTGTTACCCCTGTGGCTCAGCCCGGAAACCCCAAGCCACGTCTATTCAGACTTATTCGTAATCAGGGACTTATCAATAGAATGGGATTCAACAATAACGGTGTTGAACAAATGGTTAAAAAGATTAAACAAAAATACAGTAAAGTTATCATAGGTGGTAATATTGGTAAGAATAAAGTAACGCCTAATGAACTTGCTGTAAATGATTATTTGAAAGATTTCAACGCACTGCACGATTATGTCGATTATATAGCAATAAATATAAGTTCGCCTAACACTCCCAACCTCCGCGAACTGCAAAACAAAGAACCATTGACAAAACTTTTGACCGCTCTCACCGAGGAAAACAAAAAGTTCGATGTGCAAAAACCTATTCTCCTAAAAATTGCTCCCGACTTAACCGAAGGACAGTTAGACGACATTGTTGACATTGTTCGCGCCACAGGCATCAGCGGAATCATTGCCACCAACACCACCATCGAACGCGGCGGCATCGATTACTCCGAAGAAGAAATCAAGGCTTTTGGCAACGGCGGAATGAGCGGCAAACCGGTAAAAAAACGCAGCACCGAAGTGATTCGTTACCTCAGCAAAAAGACCAATGGCGAAATTCCGATTATTGGCGTAGGAGGCATTTTCGATGCCGACGACGTGCGCGAAAAACTCGAAGCCGGTGCAAGTCTTGTAGAAATATTTACAAGTTTTATTTACAACGGTCCGGCGTGTGTTAAAAACATTCTCAAAAAACTGTAATGTACCGCGAATACGCCGCCTTTATTAAAGCGAAGTTCGGCACGAGGGTGCAGAAGATAGCCCTGAATGCGGGGTTCGGCTGTCCTAACCGCGACGGAACCATCGGCATAGGCGGCTGTACGTATTGCAACAATTTGACTTTCAGTCCGTTTTACGGGCAGGCTTCAAAACCAATTACTCAACAAATGGACGAAGGCATTGAGTTTTTTGCCAAAAAGTACAAATGTCAAAAGTATATCGCTTATTTTCAGTCGTATACAAACACATACGCCAACATCGAAACATTAAAAAAGGTTTACGACGAGGCACTTAGGCGCGATGATGTGGTGGGATTGACCGTTGCCACACGTCCCGATTGTGTTGACAATCAAGTGCTTGAACTATTGGCGCATTACACCGAAAGATATTACACAGTGTTGGAAATCGGTGTGGAGAGTTGCTACGATGCCACATTGCAGATGATAAACCGCGGACACACGTTTGCCCAAGTGGAAGACGCCGTCAAACGCGCCGCCGAATTTGGTATCGACATTTGCGCACACCTTATTATGTATTTGCCCGGCGAAACCGAGGAGATGATGCTAAACACGGCTGACATTATGTCGGCATTACCAGTAAATATTTTGAAACTTCATCAACTGCAAATCATCAAAGGCACGGCAATGGAGCGGCAATACGAGCATCATCCCGAGCAATTTCACTTGCCCACGCTAGAGGAATACGCCGGATTTGCAGCCCGTTACGCCCATCGAGCCAGAAAGGACATGATATTTGAACGGTTTGTAAGCGAATCGCCTATGAATATGGTAGTTGCGCCCAATTGGAACGGCAAAAAAAACTACGAAATCACCGAGATGATAAAGCGCGAATACGAAAAATTGTGCAAATAAATTTTGCGAAACACAAAAGTTGTATAATTTTGCAGCCAATAAATGCGGGAATAGCGCAATTGGCAGAGCGGCGGCTTCCCAAGCCGCAGGTTGCGGGTTCGACCCCCGTTTCCCGCTCGAAGCAGGCCGGTCTGTCGCTGGCACATACGTGCGAGAGGAAAGTCCGGGCAACACAGAGCACCGCCCTTCTTAACTGGAAGACAGCCGCGAGGTTGTGGTAAATGCAGAAGAAAACAACCGCCCGCAAGGGTAAGGGTGAGAAGGCAGGGTAAGAGCCTACCAATATCGGCAGTGATGTCGATTGTTGTGCATCGGCGGGTCGAAAGGCCAAATATACCGGTATATTCG
>JAGCVU010000126.1 GCA_017962175.1 Bacteroidales bacterium
CCTCATTATCAACGGCAAAAACACCGTATTCATCAACAACGTGATGATTGGCGAGGTGTGGATAGCATCGGGACAGAGCAATATGGAGATGCCTATGAACGGCGGTTTCTACGGACAGATTCTCAACGGTCCTGAGGACATTGCCAACAGCACCAACAACGACATCCGCATCTATATGGCGCAGCGCAACACAAGTTTTAAGGAGGAAAGCGACTGCGAAGGCGTTTGGAAGGCTGCATCGCCCAAAAACACTCCCCTCTTTGGCGCCACCTGCTACTATTTTGCCCGCAAACTCAACGAGGAACTTGGCGTGCCCGTGGGCATTATCAACACATCGTGGGGCGGCACTCCCGTAGAGAGTTGGATTCCGCAAGAATACATCAAAAACGTGCCCGAATATAGTCAGATAGTCAAAGACATAGCCGTAAGTTCGCCCATAATCGACAAGCGTGTGGAATGGCTCAACAAGAAACCCACCGTTTCGATGTTTCCCCGTCCCGACCTTGGCGACGCCGACCTTGCCAAAACCGACTACAACGATACCAAATGGCACTCGATGAAAGTTCCCGGACTGTGGGAAGGTTTCAACGAGGTGCGTGCATTCGACGGCATTGTCTGGTTTAGAAAAACCATCAAAATCACCCCCGCAATGGCTGGCAAAGAACTCGTTATATCGCTCGGACCCATCGACGACGGCGACGAGACATATTTCAACGGCGAACTCATTGGCCGCAACAACAACTACCAAGCCGACCGCGTATACACCGTGCCAGCCGACAAGGTGAAAGCAGGTAAAGCCGTTATCGCTATCCGTGTAACCGACAATCAAGGCGGCGGCGGACTCTACGGCGAAGTTTCCAAATTGAAATATTACACCAAGGGCAACGAAAAATCTGCCGTAACTCTCGCTGGAATGTGGAAATATCTGCCCATTGCCGAACTCTCAAAGGGCAAACTCTACAAGTTTGACATCGCCTCGATGGAGTTTTTCCAACGTCCGATTAGTCCCACCGATTTGAGCGAAATGACTCCCACCTGCCTCTACAACGCTATGATAGCACCGTTTGTACCCTACGGCATAGCAGGCGCAATTTGGTATCAGGGCGAGGCAAACGTGGGACACGCCGAGGAGTATTCGCGCACTTTCCCGCTGATGATCAAGGCGTGGAGAGAAAAATGGAATCAGGGCGATTTCCCGTTCTACTATGTTCAGATTGCCCCCTACGACTACGGCACAAACGGACACTCTGAGGAAATCCGTGAGGCTCAGCGCATTTCTTTGTCGGTTAAGAACTCAGGAATGGCTTCCACCATCGACATCGGCAACAACAAGAACATCCACCCCGCCAACAAGGTAGACGTAGGCAACCGTCTCGCTCTTTGGGCGTTCAAAAACATCTACGGCAAGGATGTGGTTTGCAGCGGACCTCTCTACAAGAGCCAAGAAATCAAAGGAAACACTATATATATTAGTTTCGACTATGCCGACGGCCTCAACGCCAAGGGCGGAACTCTCAAAGGTTTTGAAATAGCAGGCAAGGACGGCAAATACTACCCTGCCACAGCCGTTATCGAAGGCGGCAAGGTAAAAGTTTCGTCTGACAAAGTAGCCGCTCCCACATCGGTGCGCTACCTTTGGAGCGATTGTGTAGACCAAGCCACATTGTACAACGGCGCAGGATTACCAGCAAGTTCGTTCCAAACAACCAAAGCGTGGTAAATTAAGCAATTAAGCAAATAAAAAAAGGGTGCGGCAGATGTCGCACCCTTTTTTATTAATTAGTAAAATATTACATAAAATACCTTTCGTACAGACCTTTGAAACCGCTGCCGTGGCGAGCCTCGTCCTTAGCCATCTCGTGAACGGTATCGTGAATAGCGTCGAGGTTTTCTTTCTTGGCGTTAGATGCAATGCGGTATTTGTCTTCGCAAGCACCAGCCTCGGCCATCATACGGTTGTAAACGTTGGTTTTGGTGTCGGAAAGCACGTCGCCTAATAATTCGGCAAAACGGCTTGCGTGGTCGGCCTCTTCAAAAGCGTAGCGTTTAAAAGCCTCTGCAATTTCGGGATAGCCCTCGCGGTCGGCCTGACGAGCCATAGCAAGGTACATTCCCACCTCGGCACATTCGCCATTGAAATGTGTTTCAAGGTCTTTCTTCATCTCGGGAGAAACGTCCTTAGCCACGCCTACAATATGCTCGGTAACGAACTTGATATCAATACCGCCCTTCTTGTCCTTGCCCGACGGAGCGGGTTGTTCCAACTCTTTGAACTTGGAGGCAGGAGCCTTGCATTTCGGGCATTTTTCAGGAGCCTCGTCTCCTTCGTGAACATATCCGCACACTGTGCAGATCCATTTTTTTGCCATAATTGTCTTTGTTTTTGATTGTTTGTATTTAAATTTTTATCGGTGTAAATATAAGAATTTTTGGGGAGATGTGATGCTTTTTTTTGAGTTTTTTTTTATTTTTGCATTTGTAACAATAAAGATACAATTATGGATGCAAAAGAAATACAACAAAAAGTTTCAGAATACTTTAAAAACCAACCGGTTTTGAAGGCTTGGCTTTTTGGTTCGTTTGCCCGAGGCGAAGACAACCTTGGTAGCGACGTTGATTTGTTGGTAGTACTTGACCACTCGCAACCTATTGGTTTAAAATATTATGGTATGTGGAACGATTTAGAGGAACTTTTAGACCGAAAAGTGGATTTTGTTACAGAAAACTCCCTTGCTGATTGTGCCCGCGAAAGTGTAGAACACGATAAAATTTTGATTTATGAGAGAGCCGCTTAAAGACCGAGAAAGATTAAAGCATATTATAAACGCCATTGACATTATTTTAGATAGGTCGCAAAACCTTACATACGAATCTTTTACCGCTGACAAGGTTCTATTCGGTGGCATAGTTTACTATACTTTGATTATTGGTGAGGCTGCATATAACCTTACAAAAGTGTTTAAACAGAAGTTTCCTAATACAAATTGGACCGACATAGAGCGTATGCGTCACAACCTTGTTCACGGCTATTATAATGTTGACCCTGAGATTGTTTGGTCGGTTATAAAAAGCGACCTAAATCCTCTCCGCCAACAAGTTGCCCGTTATCTTGACGAAACCAATTGGGACGAGTGGGAAAATAACACCGTTTGTATAAAAGAATCTGCCGTCCACAAAAACCTTATCCAAACTGCCGAACGTATGAAAAAACGTGGTTACGATACCGATGAGATATGCAAAATTACAGGTTTGGGTAGAGATGAAATAGAAAGATTATAAATTCTTATCCCTAAATCCTTCATTCCCTATTCCTCTCCTTATATTTTTCTACATAGTTTTTGATTTGTGGGCATTGGGATTCGATTTCTTGTTTGGAGCAGATGTCGTAATGGAAGATATATCCATAGTCGGATATTTTGGCGCGGTTTTCGGGTGTGTTGATTTCCGGGGCGCAGACGTGCCATTTGGTGTCTAATTTTTCGTTGACGTTTCGATAAATAAGGAAGGTGTCGGGGATTGTGTGATAACCTTTTACGCTGTATTTCACAATTTGGTCTTTGCCTACAACATCTTTAAAAGAAAGCAATACCGTGCTGTCGGCAATGGTTGATGTATCGCAAACTGCATTATAGAGCACATTAAAACCCGCTTTGTAATACACCAAATCAGGCTTTCGAAGCGAATAATCGTGGTAAGTATAAAAATCCTCACCTTCATAAAACGCGAAATCATAAATCCGTTTCCTATTGGTGTCGGTGGCTAAAAGGTAAAGAAGAGTATCTCCAAGAGAACATTCCACGCTAAATCGCATATATACCGCACTGCCGACCCTTCCCAAAGATCCACAAATTATCTCGTATGTGTTATTATAAATACTACCTGTTCCTTTTAGCCATACTTTTTGTGACTTGAAATGATGAGATGTAAAATCTTGTTTCTTTATAATTACGGTTGGAATCACCATCGAAGGTCGTTCTTCGGTTAAGTAAGCATCTATCTTCTTGGTAATTAAAATGGAAATGATGGTATGCACAATCATACAATTAAATAAATTCACCCAAAAATACTCCTTAGAAAAAAGAAATATAAGTATAATAGGGAATAATCTTATAAAATAAAACAATATATTATATACTATCATCATATTATCACTCAAATCAGTGCATTCAAGAGGAATGTAAATAAAAATGAAATAAACACACATTATTACAATGTATATCAACAAAAATATAATCCTTTTTTTCATCTTACTTATTCCATTAAATAAAACTTTCTCTCCGCAAAGATAGTGATATGTTCCTTTTCCAAAAACTCCACCCCCTAGATTTTTGAGTGTTAGAATTAAATATTGTCAATTAGTATCAATTCGATATTAATCGGGTTTGCAAGAATTCATCAAGTGTTACAAGGTTTAATTTTGGGAAAGGTATAGTGCGAAGCACATCAAAATGCCGGTCTTCTGAAACAAGATAATCGGCGCCGGCAGCAAAGGCACAATCTACAAATTTATTATCATCGGGGTCTGCGGTAATCAACTGCATACGAAAATGAGGGTCTACTAAC
>JAGCVU010000127.1 GCA_017962175.1 Bacteroidales bacterium
AGATCCTCGTTCATAAGTTCGCCAATGATGTATGTGCTCACGGTTACAATGCTTTGCTCGCCTGTGGCAACGTCGGTGATGGTTTCGTATTCGTAGTTGCCAAAATTTATGAGATAGTTGATAATCTCCTTCTCCTCCACCTCGGCGTATACATTCTTTACAAATGTGGGCACCGACTGCGATTTGTCGGCTGTTTGAATAATTGGTTGACCCTCAGGTGTTAACGGTGCTGTTGGGTCGGAAGGATTTACTATTTCGCTACTTTGGCGAAATTTTGCCTTGATGATATCCTCGTGCTGTTTCTTTATCAGGCGGCCTGTTTCGGCATAAAGCGCATCTTCCTTAACGTCAAGCAGTTTGCTACATTCCTTGATGTAAAAACTTCGGGTAACGGCGTTGTTGATTTTAGAGATCGACACCACAATGCTGCCCACTACCTCGGAACGTTTTATCGGGTCGTTTGCGCTGTCTTTGAGCAAGATACGAGTTTTAAAACGGATAAAATCCTCCTCGTGCTCGTCGATATATTGCTGCAACTCGGTGGGTGTGTGCGAGTTAGCGAATGAATCGGGGTCTTCGGGTTCGGGCAGAAGCACTACCTTCACGTTTATTTCCTGTTCGAGAATCAGGTCGATACCTCTTAACGACGCCTTTATTCCTGCCCAATCGCCGTCGTAGATGACTGTGAGATTGTTGGTAAAACGCTTGATGATAGAGATTTGTCCCGGAGTAAGCGACGTTCCTGACGAAGCCACTGTGTTGCAGATTCCCGATTGGTGCATTGATATCACATCTAAGTATCCCTCAACAAGATAGCACTTGTCGCGCTTTACAATCTCGCTTTTGGCGTGGTAAATGCCGTAGAGAACGTTACTCTTGTGATAAACCTCTGATTCAGGCGAGTTTACGTATTTTGCAAGTTTCTTGTCGGAGGTCATTATTCGTCCTCCAAACGCCACCACGTTGCCCGCTATCGAATGTATAGGAAACATTACTCGTCCCGCAAAACGGTCGAACTTGTAACCATCTTCCTTAACTATCGTCAGACCTGTCTTTTCGAGGAATTTGAGTTGAAATCCCGCCTTAATTGCCTCATTAGTAAGTGCTTGTCTATCAGCGGGACTATATCCGAGTTGGAACTTCTCTATGGTTTCGGGGCGGAGGTGACGGTGTTGGAAATAACTAAGCCCCACTACCCTACCCTCTTCGGTATCTGTGAGCGTTTTGGAGAAAAATTTCTGTGCGAAGGCATTCACAATCTTCATCGACTCACTCTCTTCGTGCTGCGACTTCTCTTCGTCACTCAACTCTTTTTCAACCACTTGGATACCATATTTCTTGGCAAGGTATTTCAGTGCCTCGGGATAAGTCATATTCTCGTGCTTCATCACAAACGACACGGGCGAACCCGACACGCCACAGCCAAAGCATTTGAAGATGTTTTTCGACGGCGAAACCGAAAACGACGGCGTCTTCTCGTTGTGAAACGGACAGCATCCGATATAGTTGGCTCCGCGACGTTTGAGGGTCATAAAATCCTGCACAACGTCCAATATCTGAGCCGATTCCACAATCCGCTGTATGGTAGGTTGGTCGATCATTTTTTGTTTTCCTTGCCTTATGGTTTTGATTGGCAAAAATAGCGTTTTTTTCGGATTGAGCCGGCGGTTGTTAAAAAAAATTTTAAAGTTTAAAGAAACTATTTATTTTTGCGATTTATAATCTAAGTATTAAACCGATGAAAAAAGGCAGATATGTAAGAGGCGGGGCCGAGACTCCGAAAGAAGAGGTGGCTAAGACAGTGAGTTACCTCTCTCCTACCCCACAGCCGACGGTTAGCGACACCAACGGCAAGGGTTTCTTTGCAAAGCATTTTCCTATTTTGCTGATACTTTTGCTCACGGCGGGTATCTATTACGTCAACTTCGACAACGAGCCAACCAATTGGGACGATGACAAATACATCGATCAAAACCCGCTTTTGAAAGATTTCAGCGGCGACGCGTTTTATAGGATGTTTTTTTCTACCAACAATGGCGAGCGATATTTTATGGGTAACTACCACCCTCTCACTATGCTCACGCTCAATATCGACTATCATTATTCCGAAATTGGACCAAATGGCAAAGCCCTCCCCGACCGATTTATTGCAGTTAACATTTTGCTGCACTTATTAACAGTTCTGTTTATCTATTTGATTTGTACTCAATTATTTAAACGACGGCTTTATTGGATACTTATTCCTCTGATATTTGCGGTGCACACGCTGCACGTGGAAAGCGTTACTTGGATATCTGAACGTAAAGACGTTCTTTATGCTATGTTTTACTTTTGTGCGCTTTGGCTATATATTTTGTACAAGAAAAAGGATAATCTCTTGTTTTATATAGGCTCACTTATAGTGTTTATACTCAGTGCGTTATCTAAGGGACAGGCTGTATCGCTCACATTCTCAGTGATTTTGGTTGATTACTTCCTTACCGACAAATATTTCAATTGGAAAACACACCTTAATAAGATACCATTTTTATTGATTTCGCTTGTGTTTGGTCTCATCTCTATTGAGGCGCAGAAAGCAAGTACGGCACTCAGCGAGGTGGATCAATATTATTGGTGGCAGCGTATTGCGTTTGGTTCGTATGGATTTGTGCAATACATTCTGCGACTGATACTTCCTGTAAATCTCGCCTGCCTCTACCCCTACCCCGACATTATAAACCGCACAGTACCAACGCTTTATTGGTTGGCAGTGCCTGTGTTTGTGGCTTCAATTTTGTTGAGCGTTTTTACCTACAAAAAAGATAAGACACTTACCTTTGGAGTTTTATTCTTTATTGCCAATATCGCTCTGTTACTGCAATTTATACCAGTTGGTTCGGCAATGTATTCCGACCGTTATTCTTACATTCCATCGTTCGGAACAGGTGTGCTCCTCGCCTATCTTATTGATATTCTGATAAATAAAAAGAATTTTAACAAAAATGTCATATACGGTGTTGTAACTGTCTATGTATTAAGCCTTTCGCTATTGACCATAGAACGCATAAAAGTATGGAAAAACAGCGAAACTCTATGGAGCGATTGTGTTAGTAAATATCCCGAAGCGGTAATTGGATGGAACAATTTGGGTAGTTATATTAACGTAATGGCTGATTCACTTTACAAGAAGTCAAACAATAGTAAATTTATTGAGCAAAAGAAATATGCAGTGGATTGTTTCACCCAAGGCTTGAAGTACAAACCTGACTATACACACGCTTTTTACAATAGGGGATTGGCTAATAAGGACATCTTTGACGCCACGCAAGACACCACCTACGAGCGTCAGGCTTTGGACGATTACACCAACGCGCTCAAATTCGACCTAAGTTTTGCCGCAGCGTTCCAAAACCGCGCTTTGATTTACGATTCGTATGGCGAACGTTGGTTAGGAAAGAACAAAGATACTGCCAATTTCTATTTCAACCTTGCACTTTCTGACTACGACCGCGCCTTGGAGACCAATCCCAACCTTTGGGACATCTACATCAACCGTGGAGCGTGCTACGGCAAGAGCGGACGCCTTGAACGCGCCTTGGAGGAACTTCAAACCTACATTGCCCACGATACCACTAACGCCTCGGCTTATAGCAATAGGGGATTGGCATTCAGCGGATTACATCAATATCAAGAAGCTTTGAAAGATTTTGATAAAGCACTTTCGTTAGATTCAACAATGGAGGGTGCATATTTTAATAAAGCATTGACTTATAGACAGATGAATCAGTTTACCGATGCAATCAAATGTCTTGATCGTCTTTTGCGGATAAATCCAACTAACGCTCAGGCATATTATTACAGAGGATTATATAAGTTTGGCGTTCCTGATAGGGGAGGTGCTTGCGACGATTTTCATAAAGCGTTAGACAATAATTATTTGCCGGCACAAGAAATGATTAGAATGTATTGCAACCAATAGCCGCTTTTTTCCGTACTAGTTACGTATATTGAATTAACTTATCAGAAAGATTTAGTGAAAGGTGTTTTGTTCATATTGCTTTTGATGCTGACGATAGGAGAGGGGATTGCCCAGACTGGTTCTGAAGTCACCTATGCCAATCGTTTAGACGAAAACAACCTGAAACAAGGTTTGTGGATTTATTTCTACGATTCTGTTCGCACTCAGATTTCGTGTAAGGGTAACTATCTCGACAATAAAAAGGAAGGCGTTTGGACAGAGTATTATCGCAACGGTAAAACCAAAAGCATGATTACCTACAAAAACAATGTAATGGACGGCAATGTCAAATTCTTTTACGAAACTGGAACTATTGCCGAGGAGGGTTTGTGGCGTATAAATCGTTGGATAGGAGAGTATAAATATTACTATCCGTCGGGCAAAATGGCTTATCAGTGGACTTTTGATGAAAACGGTCGCCGTTCGGGTCTTCAACAATACTTTTGGGAAAATGGAAACCTCAGAACTTCAGGATTTTGGGATAATGGCAAAGAATCAGGTGTGATTTCTGAATATTATTCAAACGGCAAACTTCATCAAGAGTGTTTATGGATCGACGGCAAAACCGACGGAGTAATGCGAGAATATTACGAAAACGGTGCTTTGAAAGCAGAATGGGTTTTTCACGACGGTATCTACGACCCTAAGGAGTCGCGATTATTTTATCAAAAAGAGAAACAAAATAACAATAACGTCGTTAATGATAAAGTTACAGTTAAAGTGGAAGAACCGCAAGACGACCCCGCAATTGACCGTTTCACTGGGTCTGGATTCCACAAACTTTACGATAAAGAACGCCGCTTAGTACGAGAAGGCACTTTTGTCAACGGTATACTTGTCAACGGCAAACGCTATTACTACAACTCGCGAAATGAGGTAGTTAAGACGGCGATATACGAAAACGGTCGTGTGGTAAAAGTTATTGAAAAATAGGAGATTTTGATTTTAAGTTGTTATTTGTATTTGGCTGTCGGCAGTTTTAGGATTGTCGGCAGTTTTTTTGTGCCGTTTCTGCATTTTTGCATTTTTACACACTAATTTTTGGTTTTCACATTGAGAATTATTAAAATTGCACTTCAAAATTTAGATTTATTATAATAATGGAAAGTAATTTGCTGATATATAACTCTTTGAGTAGAAGGTTGGAAAAATTTCAACCTGTAAATCCCCCTTACGTGGGAATGTATGTTTGCGGACCTACTGTTTATGGTCCGGCTCACTTGGGACACGCTCGTCCCGCTATCACTTTTGACTTGATTTTCAGATACTTGAAATATCTCGGCTACAAGGTTCGCTATGTACGCAATATCACCGATGTGGGTCACCTTGAACAAGACAGCGACACCGGCGACGACAAGATTGCTAAAAAAGCAAAACTCGAACATCTTGAACCTATGGAGGTTGTGCAGATGTACACCGAAGATTATCACAAAAATATGCGCCTTTTGAATGTGCTTCCGCCATCGATTGAGCCGCACGCTTCGGGTCATATTATTGAACAACAGCAACTTGCCGAAAAAATCCTCGAAAACGGATATGCCTACGAATCAAACGGTTCGATATATTTCGACATTCAAAAATATCAAGAGAAATACCACTACGGCAAACTCTCAGGTCGCAATGTAGAAGACCTTTTGGAAAAAACCCGCACTCTCGACGGTCAGGACGAGAAACACAATCAATGCGATTTTGCTCTTTGGAAAAAAGCATCGCCCACACACATTATGCATTGGCCGAGCAAATGGAGCGAAGGTTTCCCCGGTTGGCATTTGGAGTGCAGCGCAATGTCTATCAAATACTTAGGTGAGGAGTTCGATATTCACGGCGGCGGTATTGATTTGCAGTTTCCGCACCACGAATGTGAGATTGCACAAACCACAGCCGCTCTCGGACACGATTCGGTAAAATATTGGCTTCACAACAATATGATTACCATCAACGGCAAAAAGATGGGCAAGAGCCTTGGCAATGCAATGTCATTGGAGCAATTTTTTGCTGGCGATCACGAACTGTTGGAACAGCCTTACAGCCCTATGACAGTGCGATTCTTTATCCTTCAAGCGCATTACCGCAGCACTCTTGACTTCTCTAACGAAGCCCTCAAAGCATCGGAGAAAGGTTTGGAGAAACTGCTATCTGCTGTTGAAACGATAAGTACTTTAAAATCAGGCAATTCTTCATCGTTTGACGTAAAGAAACTCATCACCGATAGTTTCGATGCTATCAACAACGACTTCAATACTCCTGTGATGATTGCGCACCTTTTTGACGGCGTTAAGCACATCAACCTTATCAAAGACGGTAAAGAAACCATCACCGAAGAGGATTTAAAAGCGTTGAAGAAATTCTACAACGATGTATGTTTCGAAATATTAGGACTTTTGCCGCAGGGTAGGGGAGAAGGCAGCAACGACGACCGTTACAAAAAAGTAATCGGCAATCTTGTTGATATGGTTCAAACCCTCCGCAAAGATGCCCGCGCTGAAAAGAACTACGCACTCAGCGACAAACTTCGCGACGACCTCAAAGCCGCAGGAGTATCTGTAAAAGATACTCGCGACGGTTACGAATGGGAACTCTAAATATTATGCTTCGCGTTTTAGCACCTGCCTTATCTTTTTCATATAGATGAGGCAGGCGAGAGCGAAGTAAACAACTGTTTGAATAGCAATACCTTTCATCTCAAAACTTACATCAGATATTGAAGCGCCCATACCCGTTATGCGCATATAGGCATTTAAACCGAATGTTGACGGGAATAGGTACGAGAAATATCTAATGCCATCGGGAATAGCCGAGCCTGGCCACGAGAGTCCGCACATAAAGTACAGCGGCAGCGACATAAACACGAAAATCAGCATACAATCTTCACGCCTGAAAATCAGGTAACTAAGCACCATTCCGAGAAAACAGCACGCACTGACGTAGGGAATCAGAAACAGTATAAAATCCCAATAATGCCCAAGTTGCGGCAAGCCGAAAATTTTGGTGATAACAATGAATGCATAAAGTCCGTGAACGATGTATAACATCAAGTAAAAGAGCATTTTACCTAATACAATCTCTATTGAGTTTTTGTAGAAATGGTTCATAGGAATCACAAAACCACCGTTTCGTTCGCGGCTGCGTCCCATACTCATTCCAATGCCGAGAAATAGCGATTGTTGAAAAATCATCATCAAAATAGGCGGAATCATAAACGCCGCATATCCGCCCTGAGGATTGTAGAGCGATGTATGCACGTAGTCGATGGGAGCCGCCATAATTTCAGCCTCGCGCTCGGTGGTGGGGCGGAGGTAATTTTCTACCTTGATTTTGCGGTTCATATCGATAGATACATTTGAGCAAGCCGACGCCGCACATTTGTAATACACCATACTCATCATATTGCAGTAGAGTCCCACAGTTGTTTGTTTTCCTTGGGTAAATGCCTTAGCGAAATCCTTGTCGATGTGAATGATAGCGTATGCGTCTTGACGTTCTAATAGAGAGTACGCCTCGGTCATATTAGTGCAGCATTGCACAACCTTTACATCGGGCGTGGCGTCTACCTTGCGCAAAAAATCACGACTAAGCGACGATTTGCTGTCGTCAACTGCCACCACAGGCACATCGCGTTGCACTTCGGGAGTGTACACGTAAGCATAAATAATAGGGTAGGCGAGGGGCAGGATAACAACAAATAGGATAATGCCCACATCGTGAAAAACGGTTTGCAACTCGTCGTACCAAATTTTAATGATGTTCATTTTTGTGCGTTGATTAAAACAGTGCAAATATAATTAATATGCTCCAATATTGTAGCATTTTGGCTCTAAATTGTCAAACTTTGCCGTTATATGCTCCAAAATTCATTTTCCTCCAAAAATTATTACTTGTCAAAACCGCAAAAAAAATATGCATTTTGACAAAAAATAAATTTTATTAGTTGTCAAAATTGAAGATTTTGACCTATTTGTAACCGAATTGTAGCCGTTTTTTTTGTTTATCTGTTATGGTTTTGCTGTAATTTCGCAGCGTATTAAAACATAATGGAATGACTATAAACATTGTTTTAAGGCTTCTTGGTGCGTTGGCACTGCTGATTTATGGTATGAAGACTATGAGCGACGCTCTCCAAAAAATGGCGGGCTCTGGTCTTAGGCATATTCTCGGTCGTATGACCTCAAACCGCTTTACAGGTATGCTCACGGGCACATTTGTAACGTGCGCGGTGCAGTCGTCGTCGGCAACAACGGTTATGACTGTGTCGTTTGTTTCGGCGGGATTACTCACTCTGGCTCAGGCTATTTCGGTGATAATGGGCGCAAATATCGGCACTACGCTTACTGCGTGGATAATGTCGTTTGGATATAATGTAGACCTTACCAATGTGGTTTTTCCATCGTTTCTTATAGGTATTGTGCTGATTTACAGGCGAAAGCATAGAACTGCGGGCGATTTCTTGTTTGGACTTGCATTTATGTTTTGGTCGCTTGTGGTGCTCAACGGGGCTGGTAGGGATATGGATATGCAGCACAACACTTCGGTGGTGGGTTTCTTTGCTTCGTTTGATACGGGAAGTTACCTTACGATATTTGTTTTTTTGCTTGCCGGCACTATTATTACTTGTCTTGTGCAGTCGTCGGCGGCAGTAATGGCAATAACTATTTTGCTGTGTTCCACGGGCGTGCTTCCTATCTATATGGGCATAGCGTTGGTGATGGGCGAAAACATCGGCACCACTGCCACTGCCAATCTTGCGGCACTTGGGGCGGGCATTGAGGCTCGACGTGCGGCGTTGGCTCACCTATTGTTTAATGTTTTTGGTGTGATATGGGTTTTGGCGGTGTTTTATCCGTTTGTGAATATGGTTTGCTCGTTTGTGGGCTACAATCCGGCAGAGTCGGGTCAGGCAGAGCGTCTGCCTGTGGTGCTTGCAATGTTTCACACCTGCTTTAATGTGCT
>JAGCVU010000128.1 GCA_017962175.1 Bacteroidales bacterium
GGTCGCCTACGGTGTCGCCCACAACGGTGGCTTTGTGACAGTCGGAACCTTTGCCGCCAAAATTGCCTTCTTCAACATATTTTTTTGCGTTATCCCACGCACCGCCGGCATTTGCCATAAAGACTGCAAGCACAAATCCGCAACTTAATCCGCCAATGAGCAATCCAAGTACTCCTGCCAGGCCAAGCAACAGTCCAACTGCTATCGGAACAATTATCGCCAGCAAAGAGGGGAGGAGCATCTCGTGCTGTGCGCCCTTGGTGGATATTGCCACACAACGCTCGTAATCAGGGTCGGCTTTGCCTTCGAGTATGCCTTTGATTTGAGAGAACTGACGGCGGACTTCCTCAACCATCTTTTGTGCTGCACGTCCCACGGCGTTCATCGTAAATCCGCAGAACAAGAATGCCATCATAGCGCCGATAAACACGCCCACAAGCACTATCGGGTTCATAAGGTTAACGTTGTATGCGTTCATAAAGTCAACGAGAGTGGCGCGTGCAGCCTCTACACCATTGGGCAGAGCCTCGCCAACGCGTATCAATGCCATTTTGATTTCCTCTACATACGATGCCAAAAGTGCAAGTGCGGTAAGGGCAGCGCTACCAATGGCAAAACCTTTTCCTGTGGCGGCAGTGGTGTTGCCAAGAGCATCGAGAGCATCGGTGCGTTTGCGAACTTCAGGTTCAAGACCGCTCATTTCGGCGTTTCCACCGGCATTGTCGGCAATTGGTCCGTATGCGTCGGTGGCAAGCGTTATGCCAAGTGTAGAGAGCATTCCCACGGCGGCAATGCCTATGCCGTAAAGTCCAAGGCTAAGGTTGGCAGGTGTAAGAATGTTGTGAATATCAAAATTGATGGCGCAGAGAAATGCCATAACTATTGCAACGCCTACTGTTACAACGGGTATTGCGGTAGAGGTCATACCCAAACCAAGTCCCGAAATAATAACTGTTGCAGGACCAGTTTCGCTACTTTCTGCCACTTTTTGTGTAGGACGATAGGTTTGCGAAGTGTAGTATTCGGTTGATTTTCCGATAATTACACCGGCAAGCAATCCACATACCACCGAAAACGAAATTCCAATCCAATTTTCGATACCTAATCCCCAGAGAATCAAGAATGTGGCAGCGGCAATCAATACTGCACTTGTATTTGTGCCGCGACTGAGTGCTGCAAGAAGTTTTTTCATTCCGGCATCTTCGTCGGTTTTTACTATAAAAATGCCGAGAATAGATAGCACCACGCCCACGGCAGCAATTATCGACGGAGCAAGCACTGCCTTTATCTGCATTCCTTCCACAGCCGATGTGGCAAACGCCGATGCACCTAACGCCATGGTAGCCAAGATACTACCGGCATACGATTCGTAAAGGTCGGCACCCATACCAGCAACGTCGCCCACATTATCGCCCACATTGTCGGCAATGGTGGCGGGGTTGCGCGGGTCGTCTTCGGGTATATTGTATTCGGTTTTGCCCACAAGGTCGGCACCCACGTCGGCAGCTTTGGTGTAGATACCGCCGCCCACACGTGCAAACAAAGCTTGTGTAGACGCTCCCATGCCAAAGGTAAGCATTGTGGTGGTTATAATAATAAGGTGATTTTCGGCAGGGATAAAATGGTCGAGCACAATAAACCACACTGCCACATCAAACAAAGCCAGACCTACAACGGTTAAGCCCATTACCGCACCAGAACGGAAGGCAACTTTTAATCCGCTGTTGAGACTTTTGCGTGCGGCATTTGCGGTACGTGCCGAAGCGTATGTGGCTGTTTTCATTCCAAAAAATCCGGCAAGACCCGAAAAGAATCCGCCTGTAAGGAATGCAAACCAAACCCATCCGTTTTGCAAATCAAAAATCGACATTACGGCAAACACAGCCGCTAATACCACAAACACGATTCCTACTACCTTGTATTGCTGTTTAAGGTAAGCCATCGCACCCTTGCGCACATGTAGCGCAATTTTTTTCATCAGATCGGTTCCCTCGTCCTCTTTCATCATCTGTTTAAAGAAGATGAAGGCAAACGACAGCGCAAGCAACGACGCCGCAGGAACAAGCCAAAATATAGTATCCATAATAGTAGTGTTTAAAATGTTATACACTTATGTAAACTGCTGATATATAGTGTTATAATTAACATCAAAACACTATAATATCACATTACAATATACTATATTTTTTGGTAAAAGTAAAGCGAAAAATCAAGTTTTTTAGCAAAAAACTTAATATTTTTAGAACAACTCTACCTCAATCTTCTGTATAAACGCTGTAAGTGTGTAGCGTTCGCCTGTGGAAGCCTCAGCAAGGGTAACAAGCACATTGGTGCGTGATTGATCTTTGTCGAGTATAAACACCTCGGTGCGTTTTGCAAGTAGGGTGTTGTCGTTGGCTTTGAAGAAGTTGCCAAGATAGTTTTCGTTTTCGGTAACGGTGTCGGTAGGCAAAAGTGCCGAAACATCCTTGCCAATAATAGCATCGCGCTGAATGCCCCAAAGTTCTTCGGCGGCACGGTTGAAGAATGTAATCTTGTTGTCTTGGTTGATGGTAACAACGGCATCCAACATACCAGCCAAAGTCTTGTCGCTCAGCTCTTTTACTATCTCCACCTCGCGGAACTGCATCTTCATTTCCTCGCGAGTTTCGCGCAGTTTCTTGGTGAGTTCCACCTTGTTTTGTTGCAGTTTTTGTTCCTGTTCGCGGAGAAGTTCGGTTTGTTCGCGGCTCTTATCTTCGATACGGATTTGTTCGGTGATATCATTGCCGATGAATACGATTTTGGCAGGTTCGCCGTACATATCGTGCACAACGGTGTAAGTACCCTGAAACCAACGTTCCTCACCGGTTTTGGTAAACCATTTGTGACGACCTTCAAAAGGCACACCGTTGATAATATTTTTCCAAATGATTTTAAACTCGTCGAGGTCGGATGCTGTAAGGAAGTTGAAAATGGTGCGTTTGCTGAGTTCTTCGGCAGTAAACTGCAAAACGTCAGATAGTTTGTGGTTCATTTCCAAAACTCGTCCGTCGGGCGCATACTCAGCCTTCATTGTAGAACGGTTGAGCGCATCAATCTGACCTTTATAGTCGAGGCTCTGTTTCTTAGAGTCGGTGATGTCGATACCAAGGAAAAGAATTTTTACGGGACGGCGGTTGTGGTCGCGCACACTTACGTATGTTGCCATTGTCCACACGTCGGTACCCGATTTGGTAACGTGTTTCATATCACCCTCGAAGTGTTTACCACCGATAGCGAGGTTTTGCCAAAGTTCGTTAAACCAAGCTTTGTCTTTGTCGCTGATAAACATTGAGATATGTTTGCCTTCGATTTCGGTGGCAGATGCGTATCCCAATTTGCTGAGGAATTTTGAGTTGGCGTATAGCAAGTAGCCTTCTACGCTATACTCGGCACGTATCATAGTGTGGTTTACCGAGTTGGTGAAACTTACAAACTGTTCGCTCTGTTTTGCTGCCTCGGTCTGCATATGTTTGAGAGCGTCCATATTCTTACGCATGTCCTCCTCCTGACGAGCCATTATTTCGGCTTGTTCCTGCGATTCTTTAAGTAGTCGCGCTGTACGAAGGTTGATGTTTACGTTTGAAATTGTGGAGGCGATTGACTCAGCCACACGCTCTATAAATTCTATCTCAAAAGGCTGGTAAACAATGAATGAAGCAATTTCTACCACGCCGTAAATTTCATCGTTGAATTTCAAGGGCACAATCACCAAAGTACGGGGATTTGCCTTGCCGAGACCCGAAGTAATTTTTACATAGTCTTTTGCTGCTTCGGGCACAAAGATTGTCTTTTTTTCGATGGCGCACTCTCCTACCAGACCCTCGCCCCATTCAATTTTTTTGTCGGGGTATTTGGTACGTCCGTAGGCGTAAGATGCTGTCATATTGAAATATTTTTCGCCGTTGTTGTCAACAAGAATGAAGAAACCGGCTTGCTGTGCGTTTACATATTTTACAAGGTTGGTGATAACCTCGTTTGACAGTTTGTCGAGGTCGCCGATGTTTTCACGAAGAATGGCACCGAACTTGGCGATACCTTCTGTAATCCAGTGACGCTGTTGGTCTTCGTTTTTACGAGTATCCTCCTCTACTTTGCTTCGTTTCAACTCGTCGCGGAGGTTGATAAGCGCCTTACCGATTTCGTCGCCTTCACGAATTTCGTATTCGGCATCGGTTTGTCCAAGACGGATTTTTTCTACGAAGTCGAAAATCTTACGCGACTTCTGTTGCTCGTTGCGAATATCTTTTCGCAAGTCGTTGGTTTTGCGGAAAAACTCGTTGCCGATGTAGTATCCAAATGCGCCTATGACAAACGGCAACAGCAGAGTAACCCACAAAGATGGATTTTCTCTGAAAAGCTGCACTAATATGTCGAATGTGATTGGCCGGTTTAAAAACACCAAGCCGAGGAACACTATAATAGCCATCAGCCCCGCTCCGATAAGGAATCCCATCAAAGCGTAAGAGTATGCGGTGTTATGTCGTGTATCGGTTTTCATATGGTAGATTATTGAAAGTTGAATTTTGCGAGTACCTGCGAAATAGAGTCAATTGTGAAAGGTTTTTCCACTATGCTGTCGAAATGAGCCTCGGTAAACTGACCTTGAAACTCGTCGATGTCGTGCGCAGTGAGCGCAATAACCGGTATTTGGTTAAAACGATAGTCGCTTTTTATTTGCTTAGTGGCTTCGATGCCGTTCATCACAGGCATTTCGATGTCCATAAATATGATGTCGTATTTGTCGTTGGGAAGTTCATCAAGAACCTCCTTGCCGTTCGACACGGTTTTAAAGCCTACCGAAAGTTCCTCAAGCATAGACGCTAACAAGAACTGGTTGGCAAATACATCGTCGGCTACAAGTACTTTACAATTGCTCATCTCTGTTATAATTATCGTTGTCTAATTTTATGCAATAATACAACTAAAATACCAAATATGAAAATTTTAATAGGGAGAAATTGCAAAATTTGCAAGTTTTTCTAACGGCAGCACTCTATCGGCAGCTCCAAGCTTTACAGCTTCCTTCGGCATACCGTATACAACGCATGTCTGCTCGTCTTGTGCGGCGGTTTTAGCTCCGGCTTCTTTCATTTCTAAGAGACCTTTTGCGCCATCGTCGCCCATTCCCGTCATAATAATACCTATTGCATTGGCTCCCGCATAACGCGCCGTGCTGCGAAACAGCACATCTACCGACGGACGGTGGCGGTTTACTAGCGGACCTTCTTTTACTTCTACAAAATATTTTGCACCGTTGCGTTTAAGCAATGTGTGCTTGTTGCCCGGGGCTATAAGAGCCCTTCCTGAAATAACGCTGTCGCCGTTTTCTGCCTCTTTTACCTGTATGCGGCAAATGTCGTTGAGACGGTTGGCAAACGAGCGTGTGAAGTTTTCGGGCATATGCTGCACTATAACAATGCCCGGACAGTCGGGCGGCATGGCTTCGAGAAAAATACGCAGAGCTTCGGTACCACCGGTAGACGCACCAACAGCAATTACAATGTCGGTGGTTTTGATCATGCTGGTAGGACCTTCGGATTTGGCAATGACGGCGTCGGCAGAAAGTTTCGGCTCTACTTTAAGATATGTGGGATTGGCGCTACGAGTGTGAATTCGAGCGTGAGCAGCGGCCTTTACCACTTCGCAGAGACGAATTTTAGATTCTTCGATAAACTTCTGGGTGTCCATTCTCGGCTTGGCAATAACATCCACAGCGCCGTATTCGAGAGCCCTGATGGCAGTTTGGCTACCTTCTTCGGTAAGGCTCGAAATAATGACAACAGGAATTGGATGTTGCGCCATAATTTTGCGCAAGAATGTAAGACCGTCCATACGCGGCATCTCAATGTCGAGAGTGATTACGTCGGGAACTTCAGATTGGATTTTTTTGGCAGCGATATATGGGTCGCAAGCCGTTCCCATCACCTCGATAGCCGGGTCGGTTTCCAATATCGAAGATAGTGTCTGCCTTACTACAGCAGAGTCGTCAACTATCAAAACTCTTATTTTTCTGTTTTCGAATGCCATATCTTATTTATTCATGTTGCTTTTGATAAAACATTGCAGCACCTCGCCTGTATGAGTGTTGTATATTATTTTTCGTCCGTTGTGACCGCCGGTGCTGCGGCTCATAATCGGAATTCCGAGTTCAGTAAGAATCTGTTCGGCCACCATCACGTTGCGCTCGCCTATGTGCATAATGCCCGATGTTACTGATATCACCTCTCCGCCTCCGAACACTTTGGCCACCAAGTTTTTTTTCTGAGCGCCCAGCTGCTCCATACGTTCAAGCAGACGTTCGATAGCTATGTTGCCATATTTAGGCGAGGCGAGCTCCATACCGTTCCAAGTTGGCAACATATAATGGTTGATGCCGCCTATGCCTAAATAGCGGTCCCAAAAACAGACCGCTACGCACGAGCCGAGGATGGTTGTAACCTCTGCCGGCTGCGACGAAGCGTACATCGTTGACGGATATAGAAAATGTCTGGTCATAGTCTGATGATTGCGGCGGCTTAGAAAATTTCCTCGTCGCCAAAAAATACTTCGTTACCTTCTTCTGAATAATCGTTGCTTGCTACCTGCGATTCGGGCAGCACCACGGTGAATGTGGATCCTTCGTTCTCCTTGCTTTCCACAAGAAGCTGACCTTCAAGTAGGTCGATATATGCCTTGTTGATTGATAAGCCGAGTCCGTGTCCGCGGTTGATAGAGTTTATGCCGTTGTCTAAACGTTTGAAACGGTCGAATATGATTTTGCGGTTTTCTTCCGAAATGCCGAGACCTTCGTCGATAACACTGATTTTGAGATGGTTGTCGGCGGTGCGACCATATCTTACTATGAGTTTCTTGCCCTGACGGTTGAAGTTGATGGCGTTGCAAATAAGGTTTGACAACACCACGGTAAGTTTGTCGCCGTCGGTTTTAAACAGTAATACAGAGCCGTCGTCGTTCTCTTTTTCAAGTTTAGCTTCAAGCTTACGCATTGCAATTTCGCGCGAATACATCTGCATAAGTCCGCTGAGCATTTCGTCGATGTTTACCACCGATACGATGGGCTGGATTTCGCCGGCTTCGATTTCAGCTGCTGCAAAGATGTTTTTGAACTGAAAGTCGAGGTTGAACGCTTCGCGGTGTATCATTGCCGCCATACGTTTCATTTTTTCGGGACTTTCGTCGTTGCATTCGGTTATGCTCTTAGCTAATCCGAGAATGGAGGCGAATGGGTTGATTATCTCATTGGTAATGTTTGAGATAAAGTGACTCTTCATTGCTTCCGATTCGGAAAGCTTTTTGTTGAGCTCGATCAGCTGCTTGTTGTACGAGCTGGTGTTAGCTAAAGCGCTTTTGTAGCGTTCGATTCTCTTGCTGAGTTCTTCGAGCAAGATTTCGTCTGTTATCAATGATTCGTTTTGGTCCATTTCACATATTAATTTATCAGTTTAAAAACTGTAGGCATTATCTGTTTAAGAGGCACGTTGATGCCAGTAACTGACTCGGAATGTCCGAGGAAGAAATATCCTCCGGGACGCAGATGTCGGCAGAGTTTGTTGATGACCTTCTCTTGGGTGGGACGGTCAAAATATATCAGCACGTTGCGGCAAAATATGATGTCAAAGTTTGACGGCGCAGAATATGAATCATCCATAAAATTGAGTCTCATAAACGATGCCTTTGCTCTGAGTTCCGGAACTATTCTCACTGTTGGATGAGTGCGGTCTTTGCTTCGCAACAGGTATTTCTTTTTTAAATCGAGCGGAATGATGTCGACACGATCTTCGGGATAGATGGCTGTAACAGCCTTTTCTAAAACTATGGTGCTGAGGTCGCTACCGAGTATCGAAAAATCGCATCCGCGATGTTTGGAGATGTACTCAGATATTACCATAGCCAGAGTGTATGGTTCTTCGCCCGAAGAGCATCCTGCGCTCCACACCTTAATCACCGACTGACGCTCCTGTTCAAACAATTCAGGAAGTACTGATTGAGTTAGGAAGTCGAAATGTTGCGATTCTCTGAAGAAGTCTGTCTTGTTGGTGGATACCACATCCATCATATGAACAATTTCGTTGGCTCCTTCGGGTGAGAACACAAAGTCGACATATTGTTCGAATGAAGGAATCTGAAGAGCCCGCAAACGTTTCTGCAAGCGGCTCTGAAGCATTATGTGCTTGGCTTCCGGCATTTTGATGCCGTAGCGGCTATAAATGAAGTCGCTGAGCCTTGCGAAATCCTTCACCGAGAGTTTAGCGTCGTAATATGTGATTACTTGGTGCTGATTCATAAGGTGTTAGTCGATTTGCTGAGCATTTGCCGATTCTTCGCTGTCGGCTGTTTCTTTAAGCATTACCATTTCGTCGGATGAGAATATCTTGTCGATGTCGAGAAGCATCACAAATCTGTCGTCAGACATTTTGTAAATACCGTCAACGAATTTCGACTTGTATTTAGAACCGATTCCCGGAGGCGGAAGCACCTCTTCTTTTTTGATTTCGAATACCTCCTTAACGGAGTCAACGAGGATGCCTGCGTCAACGTTCTCGTTCTCAATCTGAACATTGAGCACAAGTATTACGGTGTCGCGCTGGTATTGAATCGGGTCCATGCCGAACTTCATGCGTATGTCGATAATCGGCAGTACGGTGCCGCGTAGGTTGATTACGCCCTTCATGTACTCTGGTGCGGTGGGCACTTTTGTGATCTGCACAAGCTGGAGTATGTTCAGCACCTTGGAGACGCTGATGGCAAAATACTCTTCGCCGAGTTTGAACGATATGAAAGAGTCTATTTCCTGATCCATAAGCTTATATAGTTTTACCGTTAATTGTCGTTATATTTTGTAAATTGATTGATTACCTTGTGTGTATCGAGCACCAGAGCCACTGTGCCGTCGCCGAGTATTGATGCTCCTGAGAACACGTCTTCTTGACGGTACATTTTGCCTAATGGTTTTAGCACTGCCTGATATTCGCCTGTGATATGGTCTACCACAATGCCGATTTTTTTGTCGTCGTATTTTACCATTATTATCTCCTCGCGTTCGGGTTTTTCGCCTTCGATGCCAAATTCATCGCGTAGGTAGTAGAAGGGATATTGCACACCTTCTATATTAATAATGTTGTTAAACGACTTCTCTATTTTGGTGTGCTCTACGGCAAAAATAGTGTCGATTACTGATAGAGGTATTATATAATCGGTGTTGGCTATGCGTACCAACATACCGTCGATGATACTAAGTGTGAGTGGCAGTTTGATGGTGATGGTGGTGACTTCGTCTTTTTCGGTAGACACCGACACTGTGCCACGTATATCAGAAACCTTACGTTTTACTACGTCCATACCCACGCCGCGTCCGCTGATGTTGGTAACTTTATCGGAAGTAGAGAATCCGGGGAGGAATATCAAGTCGAGAATTTCCTTTTCAGAAAGTTGCTCGTCGCCATTGATAAGTCCACGGTCGATGGCTTTGGCTCTGATTTTTTCTAAATCCATACCCTTGCCGTCGTCGGTAACGGCTATAACTACTTGACTGCCGCTGTAGTATGCCTGAAGAATAATTTTTCCCTCAGGCGGTTTGCCTTTGGCTTTGCGTTCTTCGGCTGTTTCGATACCGTGGTCGATGCTGTTGCGCAAGATGTGCATAAGCGGCTCGGATAGACCCTCGATAAGGGTTTTGTCAAGTTCGGTTTCGGCACCGCGAGCATCGAAAATAATCTCTTTGCCCACCTCGCGCGAAAGGTCACGAACCAATCTGCGGAAACGTACCACAAGGTAGTCGATAGGAATAAGGGTAATGCTGAAAGCTGTATCGCGTAGCTGTCGGCTGATGTTTTCGAGACTCTCGGTAATGCGCGTAAGCTCGTTGCTCTTGTGGTTGTCGGCATAGAGGTTGAGACCCGCCTGAGTGGTAATCAGCTCGCTCACAAGGTTCATCAGTTGGTCAATTTTTTCGGATGCCACGCGAATACCCGAAATTGATGATTCCTTGGTAAATTTCTTGATGTGTTCGTCGCCTGCATCGGCTTCTTTGGCGGCTTGCTCTTTTTTGGCTTTTTCCAAAGATGTGATAGCACCAGCCAGCGACTTGATTTTTTCGAGGTCGAATGGAAAATCGTGACGACAAACCAGCAATTGGTCAATACCTTCCATCGGGAAAATGTCAGCCTCGGCAATTTTTTCAATAGTCACCTCACAATCGTCTTCCACAAAGATAAACACGTCGCGAATAGCGTCCTCACCCTTATCGGTGGCAAGTATCATCTCCCACCAGATATAAGTCTCGTCAAACACGAAGTTTTCGAAGTCAGGGATGTTGGAGTAGAAGATGTTAACTTTGTTTTTGCCCAATCCGGAAAGTTCGTCGATAAGGAAAAACGGGTTGGTACCGTTTTGCTGAATACGTTCGTAGGGTTTAACTTTTACATAAAAAGTGGTAATGCCCTCGGCAGTTTCAGACGAAGCAGCGGTAGGAGACGCGATCTCTTCTTGTTCAGAATCACCGTTGAGGATAGCATCGATACGCTTGTTGAGTATCACCTCGTTGGCAGCAATGGCTTCGGTTTTAGAACCGTCGTCGTTGAGCATGCTGGTGATGTGGTCAGCCGACTCGAAAGTAACGTCGAGCATCTCTCGAGTAACCTTGAGTTTTTTCTGACGAACGAGGTCGTACATGTTCTCCATCTTGTGGGTGTAGTTGGAGATGTTCTCAAACCCGAACATACCGCCTCCTCCTTTGAGTGAGTGCATAATTCTGAAAATAGAATCCACCAGAGCAGGATTATCGGTGTCTTGCTCCAGTGTAAGCAGGGCCTGTTCGAGCTGGTTGATAAGGTCGCCCGCCTCTTCTAAAAATTTACTCTGAAAGTTGTCCATTTGTCGATTTAGTTCGGGTTGTTGATAATAATATAATAATAAGGTGTGAGCCTGCGCAGTGTTTCTAACGAATCACTTTGCTGATGGCTGCGAGCAGTTTGGCAGGCACGAATGGCTTGATAATCCATCCGGTGGCGCCGGCGTCTTTCGCCTCGATTTTCTTGGCGAGCTGCGATTCTGTAGTAAGGAACAAAATCGGAACGCGGTTGTAGTTGCTGGTGGCGCGGATAAACTTGATAAGGTCAATTCCGTCCATTTCTGGCATGTGAAGGTCGGTGATAACCAAGTCGATGTTTCGTCCGTCTAAGAACTGTTGGGCCTCGATACCGTTGCCTGCAGCAAACACCTCAAAGCCTGCATTCTGCAATGTAAAGTTGACGACTTCTCTAATACTTTCTGAATCGTCTACAATCAGTATTGTTTTTGCCATTATATAAAATATTTTATATGAGTTACTGTTTTGATGTCTGGTATTTAAGTTAAGCTGCCGTAGCTATGCTGAGCACCTCGGCAAGGTTGTTGATGCCGCAGTGAGCAAGCAATGCGGCGGTGTCGTCTGACAAGTCGCAAGTGACTTTAAGTTGCTTTTTGTCGCGCACAAAACTATTCTTTACCGAATAGAACATCTGGAAAGCCGCAGTATCGAAACCGTCGGTCTTGCGCAGATTGATCGTAAGGTCGGTGCAGTCGGGCAATGTCTTGGCAAACTCCTCCATTATGGTGCTGACATTCTGCACAGATATCTCTCCCGTGATGTCGTATTCGCACCGGTGGTTCTTTACGTCGTTGATTTTTAACTTTATTTCCATTTATAGTTCTTGTTTTATATTAAAAAAAGGTGCATTTTTTATGCCAAAATACCCTGCAATGGCATCTCTTTTTTTCACGTTAAAGATACGAAAAAAAATGCTCGGCGTATACTTTTTTTGCACTTTTATTTGAACTTTTTTTTAAATTATAGGTTAATACTCTGTATTTCAGTATTTTAAAAATAATAATTTTTTTTTAGCGTTTTACAATTTTTATCAAAAATAACGACTAAATTTGCAAAATAAAATTTAAGTTTTATGTCAGACGATAAATATACATTCGACCCCGATTCGCTCTCGTTTGAGGAAACCGACAGAAAAAAGGGCAAGAAAATAATAATATCTATTGTAACACAACTACTTGCAGCTGTGAGTATCGGTCTTTTGGTGTTTCTTACCATATCGTACACCATTAAAACTCCCGGACAGCGCAAAGTAGAGCGTGAAAATGAAGCCATGCGCGAAGTACACGAACAACTCAACGCACGTTTTGAGCAAACATCCATAGTACTTGAAGACCTTCGCGACCGCGACCGCGAAATTTACCGTGCCATTTTCAGCACCGCTCCCCCACTCGACGATGATTCCACCGAATACAACTATTCAGGCATAAGCGAAACGCAAATAGCATCGCACTACACACAAACCACAGGCAAGGTAGTGGAAATGCTTCACAGCGAAGATAGCACTGTAAACCAACTTTTGTCGTTGCTCGAACAACGCAAAGACAGTCTCAAATACATTCCCTCGATAATGCCGCTCGACAACATCGGATTGAAATATCTTGCATACGGCTACGGCAAAAAACTCGACCCCATTTACAAAACCCCACAGGCACACAAGGGAATCGACTTTGCAGCACCCAAAGGCACGGTGGTAACAGCCACAGCAGCAGGCACTGTAGAATATGTAGGCGAAAAACGTGAACACGGCGTAATGGTAATTATCGACCACAAAAACGGTTTTAAAACCATCTACTCGCACTTGAGCGACTATGTGGTACGATACGGCAAGCAAGTAAAACGCGGCGAAACTATCGGATTTGTGGGCAACACCGGCAAATCGCTTACCGCTCATCTTCATTACGAAATCAACTATAAAGGCAAGGCTATCAACCCGATAGACTTCTTTTTCGAGGACACCGATCCCGAAACATATCACAAACTCAAAATGATGGCAAACAACGGAGGCTTATGCCTCGACTAACAAACATATTATCAAAAATCTGAAAACCATGGAAATAGAAGAAACTGAAAAAAACGAAAAATTGTTTTACACAATCGGCGAAGTGGCCAAAATGTTTAACGTAAACACCTCGTTAATAAGGTATTGGGAAAAAGAATTCTCGATTATCAAACCACAGAAAAACGCTAAGGGTAATAGATTGTTTACACCCAGAGACGTGGAGAATTTTCACAAAATTTACCACCTTGTAAAAGAGCGCGGAATGACACTCGAAGGTGCAAAACAGCATTTGAAAAACAACACCGATAAAAGCGACGCCAACTTTGAGGTTATTAAGTCGTTGAAAAACATACGCTCTATGATTGTAGACCTCAAAGATAGTCTCGAAACCATCGAAAAACAAGCTAAATAAAAAATATTTTTGCAAGGAGAAACGCTTTTAGCACGTTTATTGCATAACAATTTAAGGTTTTTTAATTTTTTTATTAAAAATACTTGACAGCAATACATTTTTTTTGTAAATTGCATTGCAGAAATTTTTACAAACACAACAAAACTATTATGAGCGAAAAAACTCCTTCGATGGAACTCGACAGAAACTTTATGCACAATGTGCTTGCTCTCTACGATGAGTTGATAGAGAACGGCATATCAGTGGTTTACATAGGACAGTTTACACATCAAGTGGTGAAAATGTTCACCGAAAAAAACGAGGAGGAAATGGAGACCTCCAACGAACAAAAACAAGTTCGCCGACGTGTGCATCACTCTCTTGTGGAAATTTTGCAGAATATGCAGAAACACAGCACCGAGTTTCAAACCGAGTTTAGCCTTGTTAACGGACTATTTATGCTCGGACGCAAAGACGGCATTTATTACATCATGACCGCCAACAAGGTAAACCGCAACGACATCGAACGACTCACCAACGCTCTTGAATGTGTTAACAACGCCACCAAAGACGAGCTTAATGCAATGTACAAAAAACAATTGCGTGAGGGAACTATTTCTGACCGTGGCGGTGCGGGTCTTGGTCTTATCGACATTGCCCGCAAAACCGACGGCAAACTCGAATATCTCTTTATCCCGGTTAACGGCACCGACTACTTTATTTTAAAAGTAGAAATATGCCGTCAAGACGAGATGGATGAATAATCCGTTAAGATTCTTTTATTGCGCTTCTTTTATTTTTCCAAACAAAGAAACCAATTGCAAATGCTATTGTTACTACTCCGCCGAGTATGTAACTTAGTGTATGATCGAGACTTAAACATTCAGGCGCAAGCATTAAATATGTGGCGCAAACCTGTGTCATAAATAGTGCAGGTATAAATGTTATAATCCATTTTTTGCCTTTTACCACCAAAAATACCGTTACAGCCCAAAGTGTAAACACCGAAAGTGTTTGATTGCACCATGCAAAATAACGCCAAATCAAGTTGAATCCGTTGCTATCGGCAAGGCTGTAAATAATTACTCCGGCAGTAGCCACAAACAACGGAATGGCAATCAACAAACGGTTAGAAATTTTCTGTTGATCTTTTTTCAAGAAATCTGCCACAATCAGTCGGCACGAACGCAATGCTGTGTCGCCCGAAGTAATGGGTGCAAACACAACACCGAGAAGTGCGAGTATTGCGCCAAAACGTCCCATCCAAGTATTTGTAATAAAATTGACAATTTTAGCGGCATTGCCCTCTTCGTAACCGTAGTTTTGATAATACCAAATGGCAGCGGCTGCCCAAATCAATGCCATAATGCCTTCCAAAATCATTGACCCATAAAAAACTTTGCGACCAAGATTCTCATTTTTTAAACAACGTGCCATAAGCGGGCTCTGTGTGGCGTGAAATCCGGAGATTGCTCCACAGGCAATTGTTACGCACATAATGGGGAAAATGGGTAAAACATCAGCCTGAGGGTGTGTATTGGTAAGTCCCTCGGTAATTTCGGGTATATGATACTGACCCGTAAAGAGCATTACCAAAATGCCTAATGCCATAAATATCAACGCAATGGCAAACACAGGATACACCTTGCCAATAATCTTGTCGATAGGCAGAAGCGTTGCCACCACATAATAAACAAAAATTACTATAATCCAAAAGTTTGCGTTAAGCGATTCGGGCGTTAGGCTATCTAATATGGCAGCCGGACCCGACACAAACACTGCCGCCACCATCACCATTAATATAATAGTGAAAATGCGCATAATCAGTTTTGTGGTGTTGCCAAGATAGCGTCCGATGATTTCGGGAAGGTTTTCGCCGCCATGTCGCAACGATAGCATTCCGCTTGTATAATCGTGAACCGCACCAATAAAAATGCAGCCAAACACAATCCAAATGTACGCCGAAGTTCCAAATTTAGCACCAAGCACAGCACCGAAAATTGGTCCCAATCCAGCAATGTTCAAAAATTGAATCATAAAAATCTTCCACGTTGGCATAGGAATATAATCCACACCATCGTTTTTGGCGTAGGCAGGAGTCTGCGCCTTGCTATCGGGCTTGATAACGCGCTCCGCCACTTTGCCGTAAAGTAAATAGCCCAACACCAGCAAGAGCAACGCAATACAGAATGTAACCATTTTTCTAATTTTTTAATCCTGACCGCAAATATAACAACCTTGATGATTAGTTATTCATTTTTTCAAAGATTTTTTTTACACCTTAATATATTATATACCAAAAATCGATGTAGGGCAACATAAAAAAATATGCCACTATGTCATAACGTGTCAGCCGAGTGTCATATAAACTGACAAAAATGCAGTGTTTTTTGCCCCGATAATGCAGTGGATGTCAGTATGCCAAATTGTGCCAAAATTATTTTAAATAATTATAAATCAATATATTAAATATAAAAACCAACACTGACACCGCCAAATACGGCATAATGATTGATTAATGGCTAAACGTAATTTATTATTAAAAACGAAAATTAAAACATAAACACAATGTCAAAGATAATAGGAATCGACTTAGGTACAACAAACTCTTGTGTATCGGTCATGGAAGGCAACGAACCAGTAGTAATTGCCAACTCGGAAGGTAAACGCACAACTCCTTCAATTGTAGCGTTTTTGGACAACGGCGAACGCAAAGTGGGCGACCCCGCTAAACGTCAGGCCATTACAAACCCCAACAACACAGTTTACTCAATCAAGAGGTTCATGGGCGAAACATACGACCAAGTAACCAAAGAGATTGAGCGCGTGCCCTACAAAGTAGCCCGTGGCGACAACAATACTCCACGCGTTCTTATCAACGATCGTCAGTACACTCCGCAAGAAATTTCGGCTATGATTCTTCAAAAAATGAAAAAAACCGCCGAAGATTATCTTGGTCAGGAAGTTACCGAGGCTGTTATCACAGTGCCCGCATATTTCTCCGACTCGCAGCGTCAAGCTACAAAAGAGGCTGGTGAAATTGCAGGCTTGAAAGTTCGCCGTATCATCAACGAACCTACCGCTGCATCACTTGCTTACGGTTTGGACAAAGGCGGCAAAGATATGAAAATTGCAGTGTTCGACCTTGGTGGCGGCACATTCGATATATCAATCCTTGAACTTGGCGACGGCGTATTCGAGGTAAAATCTACCAACGGCGATACTCACCTTGGCGGCGACGACTTCGACCACAAAATCATCGACTGGATGGCCGACGAATTCCAAAAAGAAAACGGCGTTGACCTTCGCAAAGACCCGATGGCTCTTCAACGTTTGAAAGAGGCTGCCGAAAAAGCCAAAATAGAACTTTCAAGCTCTACCACCACCGAAATCAACTTGCCCTACATTATGCCTGTAAACGGCGTTCCGAAACACTTGGTAATGACCCTCACACGTGCAAAATTTGAGCAACTCTGCGACGACCTTATCAAGGCTTGTATCGAACCCTGCCGACAGGCTCTTAAAGACGCAGGTATGCAGGCAAGCGATATCAACGAGGTTATCCTCGTAGGCGGTAGCTCTCGTATCCCCGCTGTTCAAGCTGAGGTAGAACAATTCTTCGGCAGAAAACCTTCTAAGGGTGTTAACCCCGACGAGGTAGTAGCAGTAGGTGCATCAATCCAAGGCGGTATCCTCACCGGCGACGTTAAAGACGTGCTCTTGCTCGACGTTACTCCCCTTTCGCTCGGTATCGAAACAATGGGCGGCGTAATGACCAAACTTATCGAAAGCAACACCACAATCCCCTGCAAAAAGTCAGAGGTATTCACCACCGCTGTCGACAACCAGCCTTCGGTTGAAATCCACGTACTTCAGGGCGAACGTCCTATGGCTAAAGACAACAAAACCCTTGGCAAATTCCACCTCGACGGCTTACCACCGGCAATGCGTGGCGTTCCTCAAATCGAAGTTTCGTTCGACATCGATGCCAACGGTATCCTCAACGTAACAGCTAAGGACAAAGCTACCGGCAAAGAACAGAAAATCCGTATCGAAGCATCTTCGGGACTTTCTCAGGACGAAATCGAGCGTATGCGCAACGAGGCAAAAGCCAACGAAGCAGCCGACAAGGCAGAAAAAGAGCGTATCGACAAACTCAACCAAGCCGACTCGCTTATCTTCCAGACCGAAAAGGCTCTCAAAGAATACGGCGACAAGATTCCTGCTGAGAAGAAAGCTCCTATCGAAGAGGCTCTCAAAGAGTTGAAAGATGCTCATCAAAAGCAAGACATTGCAGCCATCGACGCAGCATCTGCAAAACTCAACACAGTATTCCAAGCTGCAAGCCAAGACCTCTACAACGCAGGTGCAGGTCAGCCCGGTGCAGGTGCCCAAGGCTCTCAACCCGGTCCTCAGGCCAATACCCAGCAGTCTAACTCTAACAACAACGGCGGCGGTGATGTAACCGACGTTGATTATGAGGAAGTGAAATAAGATAGATAAACAACTATTTATCAAAAATAATCAAATGAGTGTAACACAATATGTTACACTCATTTTTTTTGTTAATATTTTTCGTTTTTTATGCTTATATATGGATTATTTATTGTATATTTGCAACATATTTGTAACGCGACTTAATTAACGATAAGGTGCGACTTATATATACTTAACGCTACTTAATTCAACTAAAAACATACGATATATGCCTGCAAGTAAGTATAAATTAGAACGAAAATGCGAAATGTGCGGAAGCACCTTTTTTGCTAAAACTGTTTATTCTGTATACTGCTCTAAACGTTGTAGTGAGGCTGCATACAGAGCAAAAAAACGTGAAGAGAAAAAAGAACAACACAGACAGGAACTTGCAAACAAAGTTCCACAAGAACGCCCATACATTTCCATCGCCGAAGCCGTTGCGATGTTCGGAATTTCACGAGATACTATTTACAGGCTAATAAGAAATGGTAATCTGCCAGCAGTCAATTTGGGAGTACGACTTACAAGAATCAGTCGTGCCCATATCGAAAGTATGTTTCCGTTGGTAGAACAAAAACAGCAAACAACGTCAACGCCTCAACCAACAAAATCATACAATTTTGACGCTTCCGATTCCTATACAATCGGTGAAGTGTCAACAAAATACAGTGTTTCCAATTCCACTGTTTACAAAACCATCCGCAAGATAGGTATTCCCACTTGTCAAAAGGGAAAATTTGTATTTGTACCCAAAGAAGAAATAGATAGAGTATTCAATCCAAGCAAATAATCCACTATGAAGAAAGCCCTTGCCAATACAAAAGTTACAGTCAAACTTCGTAAATCAGAATACCACAATGAGTGGTATTTGATAATTGAGAGTTATCCAGTGTTCAAGCCCGGCAACACGAAGCCAAGCCGTGTTATTGAGGCAATTAACCGCACCATAACAACCCCCATTTGGGACAAATCTCGCACAGCCAGAACCACCGAAAACAGCAAAACGTTCAAGCCCAAGCGTGATGCAAACGGCATTATTCAATGTAAAAGCGATAAGGATCAAGAATCTTGCATCTATGCCGATAATGTCCGCAAAATTCGTCAACGTGAATATGATAATGCTGCACTTTACACCGATACTGAGGCAGAACAAGCCGAACAAAACGAACGCTCACAGTGCAATTTCATTGAGTATATTAAAAAAACGGCAATACAACGCCACAAACGAAGTTCACAATCTATTATCACAAATTGGAATCGTGTTTGCGAATTGCTCAAACTCTTTGCCGAAGGCAACATCATTCTGTTTTCGCAAATCAACCTCAAACTGATTGAGGATTTTCGTCAATTTCTTATTACCGCCCCTTGCGGTGGCAACAAGAAAGGAACGGTGTCGCAGAACACCGCCGCCACCTATTTCAGCATTTTCAAAGCCGCCCTCAAACAAGCCTTTGTCGATGGCTATCTGACAATAGACCTATCCGCCAAAGTCAAGGGCATACAAGA
>JAGCVU010000129.1 GCA_017962175.1 Bacteroidales bacterium
AATACTCTTCACTTATCCGCTATTTGTGGTGCTAATGATGGCGGCGTTTTTCAAAGAAAAAACCGGCATTGCCACTTGGATTTCGCTGCTGTGCGCAGGGAGCGGCATAGCGTTACTCTACGAAGGCGATGGTGGCACTCTAAGCACATACGGCATTATCTTGGTGCTTTTATCGGCTGTAACTTACGCAGTATACCTTGTGGGTGTCAACCGCAGTGTTTTGCACTCATTACCAACGCTTAAACTCGCATTTTTTGCCACGCTTTCGGGAGCGGTGTTGTTTTTAATTTTTGCGATATTTGGCAGCGGCATTGCAAGACTGACCACGTGGGGAATGTGGGGCGATGCATTTGGATTGTCGTTTTTTACCACCTTTTTGTCGTTGGCACTTGTAACATCAAGCATCCACATCATCGGCTCCACACCTGCAAGCATCATCGGCGCATTAGAACCCATCACTGCCTTGGTGGTATCGCTAACAGTATTTGGCGGAAGTCTGACGGTTGGAAATTGTATAGGTATTGCATTGATAATCACCGCAGTAGTGGTGATAGTAAAATTTGGGAAAAAATAACAAAATTTACAACAATAAATTGCTAATATATTATTAATCAAAACATTAAGTTTTATCCCTAACTCATTTTTTTTGATAGTTAGGGATACAAAACTGGGGGAGTTTTGTATCCCTAACCCATTTTTTTTAGGACTTAGGGATAAGAATCTCAATGTAAATAATAGTTGTAAATAAAGCATTGATTACATCAATAAGTTTTATGAAATTATTTTTTTGCACGGACAATTTTTTTCAACTAAATTTGGCTCGTACTAAAATTTTAAACAAGATGAAAAATATCAATCAAATTTTACTTTCGGCGGCGATTGCGGTTGCCGCTTCTTCCAACTTAAATGCACAAGAATTTAAACTCAACGATGCCGGTTGTTTTACCAATTACGGCGTTGACGTGGCTGTGTTCGACGATTATTACCCCGAAGGACACCAAGGCGGCGTGTGCATCATTATGAATGGCAAACGCATCGCTACCAACGGCGATGTAAGGCTTGAACCCACGCCAGGACAATGGCAACCCGTGCCCAAAAAGGTTGACCGAAAAACCGCAGGCAACACCATCACGGCGCGAATGTGCTACCCCGACACAAGCCGTCACATGCAAGGTTTCAACCCTGCCGTTTATCCCGATTTGGATTTTTATTACAACGTGGAAACCAAGGCAGACGGCGAGGACATTGTGGTAACGGTTTCGCTCGACAAGGCTATCCCCGCAAAATACAAAGGCAAGGTGGGTTTCAACCTCGAATTTTTCCCGGGCGAAATGTTTGGAAATCCGTGGATTATGGATTCTAAAACAGGTATTTTTCCGCAGCAACCCAACGCTCCTTTGGAATTAGCCGAACCCAATATACAATATAAAGGTGATTTTGAGGGCAAAAACGGCTCAACGGTAAATCTGCAAAAATTTCTCGGCACGGGTTACAGTCCGCTCATTGCCGACGACATTGTGGCAAAGCCGTACGCCGAGGGTAAAAAGTTTGTGGTTTGTCCCAACGACCCATACAAAAAGATTACTATTCAAACACTTAGCGAACCTCTAAAACTCTACGACGGACGTATGAACCACAACAACGGATGGTTTGTGCTTCGTAGCGAAATTCCCACAGGCAAAACCGGCGAGGTGGTAAAATGGCGCATAACTCCCAATACAGTAAAGGATTGGATGTATGCACCCGTGATTCAAACATCGCAAGTGGGCTATCACGTGGCTCAATCCAAACGCGCTGTAATTGAGACAGATAAACGCGACAACCACATCACCGAGGCAAAACTTATTAAAATTACAGCCGACGGTGAACAAACCATTATTACAGAACACCCGAAAATGTGGGGCAAATATCTGAGATACAATTATTTGACTTTTGATTTTTCGACGATTAAAGAACCCGGACTTTACAAGGTGGTTTACAAAAATAGCGAATCTGTGGTTTTCAAAATTGATGCCGACGTTTACCAACGTGGTGTGTGGCAGCCTGTTATAGAATATTTCTTGCCCGTTCAGATGTGCCACGTGCGCGTCAACGAAAAATACAAAGTTTGGCACGATGCCTGCCACCTCGACGATGCACTTGTTGCCGAAAAAGGAAACCTCTTTGATGGTTACAACCAAACAGATGATTTTGAGGGAGTTATCCCCAATACAGTTAAGGCAGTTAACGTTGGCGGATGGCACGATGCCGGCGACTTTGACCTTCGCGTAGAATCGCAAGCCAATGAATGTTACAACCTTGCCCTTGCTTACGAATGTTTTAAACCCGAAATCGACGTTACATCAATCGATTGGAAAAACCGCGTGGTAGAAATTCATCAACCCGACGGCAAAAACGACATTCTGCAACAAATTGAAAATGGTGCACTTACCATTGTATCAGGTTACAACGCTCTCGGACGTCTTTACCGTGGCATTATCTGCAATAGTTTGCGTCAATACGCCCTTCTCGGCGATGCTTCGTCAATGACCGACAACATTCCCGGCAACAACGACGACCGCCGAGTTTATACCGAAAACAATCCTATGCGCGAACTTTCCACAGCGGCTTGTCTTGCAGCCACTTATCGCACTTTAAAAGGTTTCAACGACACTCTCGCAAACCGTTGCTTATACATTGCCGAAAAAGTTTATGCCGACAATCAAAACCTGAAAGGATTTGCAGCCTTTGCCAAAATTCAGGCAGATGCCGAACTTTTCCTTGCCACCAACAACAAAAAATATTTAGACAACATTGTTGCTCTTGGTGATTCAATTGGCAGATACATAGGCTATTGCGGATGGTATCTATCACGCATAGAACAATATTGCGCCGCACAAAAAGACAAAAAATACAAAGCGTTTTCAAAAGCATACCGCGCAGCATTGCCCACATACGCCGAAAACCTTAAAAAACAGACAGTTGAGAATCCTTACGGGGTACCATACCGCCCCAATATTTGGGGTGCAGGTTGGGATATTCAAAGCTTTGGTTTCAAGCACTATTTTCTTGCAGCCAATTACCCCGAAGTATTTGGCAAAGAGCCTGTATTTGACGCACTTAACTTTGTACTCGGATGTCACCCAGGACTCAATCGTTCGTCGTTTGCATCGGGCGTAGGCGTAGAATCTGCCACCGTGGGCTACGGACTAAACCGCGCCGATTGGTCGTACATTCCCGGCGGAGTGGTTTCGGGCACAGGATTAATTCGTCCCGATTTTCCCGAATTGCTAAAATTTCCGTATCTTTGGCAGCAAGTTGAGTACGTAATAGGCGGCGGATCGTCGCACTATATGTTCTTGGTTTTGGCAGCGGAACAATTAGCTAATAAATAATTATAATATGAAAACACCGGCAGCACTTATTTACGATTTTGACGGAACACTTTCGCCCGGCAATATGCAAGAGTTTGGTTTTATCAATGCAATTGGAACCGACAAAGACGATTTTTGGCAACGCAACAATCTGATGTCCAAAGAGAACGATGCAAGCGGAATTCTCTGTTATATGTATCTGATGATCGACGAAGCCAAGAAAAACGGCATAAAACTTACTCGCGATTCGTTTCGACAATTTGGCAGCAAAATAAGGCTGTACGACGGTGTTAAAGAATGGTTTAAAAATATCAACGCATACGGCGAGGCTATCGGCGTGGAAATCAAGCACTACATCAATTCATCTGGACTAAAAGAGATGATTGAAGGTTCGAGCATTGCCTCCGAATTTGAAAATATTTACGCCTGTTCGTTTCTTTACAACGAAGAGGGAAACGCCTTTTGGCCCGCCGCTGCCGTTGATTACACCACCAAAACACAATTTCTGTTTAAAATCAACAAAGGCATTACCGAAATATCTGACGATAAACGCATTAACCAATATATTCCCGAAGACGAACGTGCTATGCCGTTTCAAAATATGATTTATTTTGGCGACGGTGAAACCGATATTCCAAGCATGAAAATGATTAAAGAGCGCGGCGGACACAGCATTGCCGTTTACAAACCCGGCGACAAAGCCAAAAAGTCTGTGGCTGAGAAACTTATCAAAGAACAAAGAGTAAATTTTGCTTGTCCCGCATGCTACTATCCCGACAAATCGCTGTTTAAAGTAGTAAAGCGAATACTCGACAAAATCAAGGCCGACAGCGATTTCGACCGTCTTGTTAAGGTAAACCAAAAACGAATCGAAAGTAGAAGATAATGACTTTAAACGAATTATATTTTTTTATCAAGAAATTGCTCCAAGGCTCTGCACAAACAGATAATCCCGCATTATTGGCACGACGCATAACTACCCTTATTTCAGGATATTCTACCACAGATATTGCCGCACATCCCGATGCTATTGTCAACAACGCAACCCGTGAAGATGTGGAGCAAATTATCAACCGTGTAAAAAACAACGAACCGCTTGAATATATTTTCAACAATGCAAGTTTCATAGATTTAGAACTTTACACCAATTCGTCGGTGCTTGTGCCGCGTCCCGAAACAGAGGAACTTGCCATAATGATTTCCAACTATTTAAACAACCAATCTAATAAAAAAATACTCGATATTGGCACTGGTAGCGGATGTATTCCAATTTATTTAGCGTTGCACAATACTGACAATCAATATTTTGCATGCGACATTTCGGATAATGCCATTGCCACTGCCAAACAAAACGCACAAAAATACAATCTCAACAATATAGAAATATTCTCCGCTGACATTTTTAATTATCAGAACAACAGCATTTTATCTACTCAAACTTTCGATATTATAGTTTCAAATCCTCCCTACGTTGCCGATTCTGAAAAAGCATTAATGCAGCCAAATGTGCTTGATTACGAACCACATACTGCCTTATTTGTTCCCGACAACGACCCGCTCATTTATTACAAAAAAATATCAGAATACGCCGCCGCACACCTCTCCCCTGCCGGAAAACTCTATTTTGAAATCAACGAACGCTTTGGAAAAGAAACCGCCGAAATGATGCAACAATTTGGTTTCAAAGATATTAGCATACATCAAGATTTATTTGACAAAGACCGAATGGCAGAGGGCACAAAAGCGTAATTAAACACGGAAACCTATCATCAATTGGTCGTCAACCTGCGGACAACGCATATTGCCCTTACCCATTGCAGCCCAACGTTTAAACACCGCCGCGGCTCGCTCTATTTGTTCATCAAATGGCAATTTATGAATCTGCAACAACATGGCACACAATCGTTTGCGGTTAAATTTGGTTTCCACACCGTCAACAAATCCAAATTGATCTACCACGCCATCGGTAAACAGATAAATTGTGTCGCCCTCGCACACCTTTATAATATGATTGGTAAACGGAATATTTTGCTTAAACGACACGCCCACAGGCATACGGTCGCCGCTTTTTTGCATACATTCGCCATCGTGAAAAATCAACATCGGACGCATAGCTCCGGCAAAATGCAGTTCATTGGTTTGTGTATCTAAAATACAGAGCGATAGATCGATACCGTCTTTGGTATCGTCCTCGTTTTCTACCGACTGACGAAGCGACGAAATCACCTTAGCCCTAAGCATATTGAGAATTTCGCCAGCCGACGGTTGCCAAGTGTCAAAATCAATCGACACCACAATATCGTTGAGCGACGAAATGCCAAGCATACTCAAAAAAGCCCCCGGCACACCATGACCAGTGCAGTCGCCCACAGCCAAAAATTTATATCTAAACGTTTGCTGAGCCCAATAAAAATCACCCGAAACAATATCCAAAGGCTTCCAATACAAAAGGCAAGGTCCAAAAATAGCCTCCAAAGTTTCCTTTTGTGGCAACGAAGCCTCTTGAATTCTCTGCGCGTAACGTATACTCGACGTAATTTCGTCGTTGATGGTTTTAAGTTGATCGCGTTGAAGCTCTATTTCAGCATTGCTATCGAGAAGTATCTTATTGGTACGCTTGTTTTTAAAATAACTACGAGCTACAAATACAAGCAAAACAATCACCGACGCAAGGGCAATAAAGGCATAACGCATTTTGGCCTTGGTTTCCTCATTGTTTTTGATATGCAGGGCATGTTCGCGTTGATGTTTCACGTCCTCGCGATATTTAGCGGTCTCAACGGCAAATTCTCGATTGCTAATACGTTTATAAAGATTCTCAGATTTTCGATAATAATCCAACGCACCTTTATAATTACCTATAAGTTCATAAAACCGCCCCATTCGTTTAAAAAGGTCAATAAAATGTTCGGTATAAATATGCGATGAATCATCTACATAATTAGCTTCCATTGTTTTAAACATTTGATAAGCATCGTCGAAATCGCCTTTTTCTGCAAGATAAACAGCCTGCCAAAGTTCAAAATCACGATTATCGGAAGCCACCCCAAGTTCTTCGGCAAGCACAAAAGCTCGGTGATGACAATTGCGCGACGACTCCAAATACACTTCCTTATTATCCTCGTGATTTTGCGCCATACTGATGTATAAAAACATCATTTCCAAATAGATATGCATTTCGTTATACTTATCCACATAGTATCCGTCAAGCGAACGTTGCATAAATCTTATAGCATTGACCAAATGTTTCTCATCGTCAAGCGATTGATATCGCAAACGCTCCACACGACCAAGATAATAGAGGTTTAAACACATTCCACGATGATTATTTGACAAAGAATCTAACAGCATAGCATCGCGCAAAAACTCCTCTGCACTTTTGGAAAGTTTAAAATCAATATTAATCATCGCAAGGCTTCGGTATGTTTCGCAAAGCATAACTGTGTCTTTTAAATCCAAAAACAATTCAAGTGCCTCACAATCAAGACGATTAGACGTGATATAATCATCAAGCATAGCGTATGTATTAGCCAAAGAGTGACGAAAACGAGCCATACCACGCTTGTAACATGCTGAATCACTTACACGTATAGCCTCAGTGTAATAATCAACCGCTTCTTCAAAATTATATTTGTAGTAATAAGCAAAACCCAAGTAACTATTAGCTCGCGCAATGTATATCGGCAACCCCAATTTTCTTGAAAGCTCCAACTCCAACTCAGAATATTTCAAAATAGTGTCAACATTAGTATGCAAATACGCCACAGAATCTAACTTTCTAAGTTTCAGCGAATCATCAGGCATAGACGCAATAGTTTGCGCAAGACTGTCAAGCCACGCGTTTTGGTTATCTTCTTGGCAAAACGCTCTGTTATACGTAGTTGCCAATATAGCCAATAATAATAATAATATTTTACAAACTATGCGCAATTTTCGATTTATTGAATAGTGCTATAAAGGTACGGAAAAAAATCAATAATGGTTAAAAAAATAAGAGTTTTTTTTATTCGGGTAAAAACATTACCTTTGCACCTGAAAAAAAACAAAACAATATCTTCTGCAAATGATTGCTATATTGGGCATTAGCCACAAAACGGGACCGGTTTCGGTAAGGGAACTCTACACTTTTACCGACGAAGATGTGTCGGAATTTTACGTTAGACTCAAATCCGAAAAGCATTTTCGCGGTCTCGCCGTGCTCTCTACTTGCAACCGTCAAGAGATATATTTCGACACCGATTACCAAACCGCCGAAGAGTGTTTCGACTTTATAACCAATGCGTTATCAAAGTTTCGCACCTACTCGCCCAATCATCGCGAATATTTCTACTTTTTTACTGGAATAGATACCGCAGAACACCTTTTTAAAGTGGTTTCGGGCGTGGATTCTATGATTATTGGCGAAGACCAAATAGTAATGCAGACCAAAAACGCATTCCGATTCTGTTTCAACAATGGCTTTATGAGTCAAGTTCTTACGCGAATGTTCAACAAGGCTTTTGAGGCAGCCAACCGAGTACGAACCGAAACTGAAATTTCGCACGGAGCGGCTTCGGTAAGTAGCGCGGCAGTAGAAATGTGTTTTAAACTGTGCGACAATATTTTAGACAAATCAATATTGATAATTGGCGCAGGTCAAACCGGCGAACTCACTCTCCAAAATTTCACCAAAAAAGGCTGCACAAAAATCACTCTCTGCAACCGCACTTTCGAAAAAGCCGAAACCATTGCACGACACTACAACGTCTCGGCTATAAGAATAAAACAGTTGCCCGAAGTGATAAACGATTATGACATTGTACTTGCCGCCACATCGAGCAAAACTTACCTTGTAACCTATTCGATGATAACGCACGACAACCGCGAACGCATTTTTATCGACATATCAGTGCCGCGCAATATCGACGAAAAAATATCCACAGTCAACAACATTCGCTTAATAGCCATCGACGACCTACGACACCATATCAACGAGGTTTCTTTGCGTCGTCATCAGGCAGTGGCAATGGCAGAACAGATAATTTCTGAGGTAAAAAACGACTTTGCACAATGGCTAAGTTCGCGCAGTTTGTTGCCCGTAATACTCAAAATTCAAGAAAAATTTTCCGCTACCAATAGCACCGAATTGGAAGGTTTTTTAAAAATCAACGGCATAAAAGACGATAAATTAATATCACTTTACGGCAAGCACATCACCGAAAAAATTGCACGCCTACTTATCAAAAACGTGAAAGCCTGCACCTCCAACGGTCGCAACGCCGAATACACCGAACTTATTAGCAAACTCTTTGATATTTAACCATATATGCCCACATTAATAATAGGAACACGCGGAAGCCAATTGGCTCTATATCAAGCAAATGCAGTAAAACAAGCATTAGAACGCGAACTGCCCGAAATCGATTTTGAAATAAAGGTAATCGACACCAAAGGCGACAAAATTCTCAACAAACCCCTTGCCGAGATAGGCGACAAAGGAATTTTTACTGCCGAAATCGAAAAGGAACTGCGAGATGGCACAATCGACTTTGCCGTTCATAGTCTCAAAGATTTACCCGCCGAATTACCTGATACATTGAGAGTTTCGGCAGTGTTGCCCCGCGCAGAGTTTCGAGATGCACTTGTGGCAAAAAACGCAAAATCACTTGCCGAATTAACCGCCGAAGATGTGGTAGCCACATCAAGCCTCCGGCGCCGTGCACAACTTTTGCACAAATATAAAAATCTAAATATCACCGACATACGCGGAAACGTTAACACACGTCTCCAAAAATTTGACAACGGCGTTTGTTCTGCTATGGTAATGGCTGCGGCAGGATTACAACGTCTTGGTTTACAAGACCGTATAACACAAATAATCGACAAAGATGAAATTATCCCAGCGGCTTGTCAAGGAGTAATTGCAGTAGAAACTTGTAGTCAAAACTCTGACGCAGAATACGTTGCACGATTTATCAACGATATGGAAACGTGGACACCAGTTTTTGCCGAACGTCTGTTGCTAAAAATGATAAACGGCGGTTGCAAAACGCCTTTTGGTTGCTACACACAAGCCACCAAAACAGAATTTTTTGTTAAAGCATTTATTTCAATGCCCGACGGCAGTAACTATGTGGAATACAGCGACTCGCAATCGCTCGACAACGCCCACCTTGCCGCCTTCAACACCGCTAAATACCTACTCAAAAACGGCGGTGAGGATATTTTGAAGGAGATTAAACAATGATAGTTTCGTGTCAAAAAGAGGATTCGTTTCCACGGTTTCAAAAAGCATTGCAAAAGTGTGGCTTAAACGCTGTAAATCTGCCTGTTATCACTACGCAAACCGTTGAACCCGATGCCAACACCTTAAATATAATAGAGAACATCTCTGATTTTGACTATATTATAATCACCTCGGCGGCTGGGGTTGATAGTTTCAACTATCTGATTAACAGCACAAAAAGCACAATCAATAAAACATCTTTACAAATAATTTCTGTTGGGAAAAAAACTACGGAAAAACTTATCAGCCAAGGGTTTAACGTAGCAATAGAAAATCCCGGAACAACCGCATCCGACCTTGCTGAATATCTGATTAACAGCAATTTAATCCAAGGCAAAAAAATTCTTCAAGCCAAAGGCGACATCGCATCACCAATAATCAAAGAGAGACTTGAATGTTTATGTATTTTTATACAAATTACTGTATATCAAACTATTGCCATAAAAAATCACGATTCAGAAATTATATCGCTGATTAACAGCAACAAAGCCAAAGGCTTTGTTTTTTCAAGTCCTTCGGAGTTCAGATTTTTTGCCAATATCGAAAAAATTACGAAATTAGCACCTGATACGGCGGTGTATTGTATCGGTAAAACCACGGCGGAATATATTATAAATCAAGGTTTTACAAATGTACACACATCGCCCGAACCAAATTTTGAGATTTTGGCAGACTACATAGCAGAAACGTTAAACACATAACATATTGACACAATGGCATTTCCTATAACTCGTATGCGCCGTTTGCGCAGCAACCCTATAACGCGCGATATGATGCGCGAAACCACCGTTTCGGCAGCAAACCTCATTATGCCGCTTTTTGCCGTTTCGGGCACAAATGTAAAGAATCCTATACCGTCGATGCCCGGACAATTTCAGATGAGCATCGACCTTATTGTAGAAAAATGCCGCAGTCTTAACGCATTGGGAATCAAATCGGTACTTCTTTTCGGCATTCCCGATCACAAAGACGAAACCGGCGAATGTGCAGCCCACGACCACGCTATCATTCCCGAAACTATCAGGGCAATTAAGGCGCAAGTACCTGAAATGTACTTAATTGCAGACGTTTGCAACTGCGAGTACACCACCCACGGACACTGCGGAACTCTCGTTAACGGTGACGTGGACAACGATTCAACTCTCGAAACACTTGCTAAACAGTGCGTTGCATTTGCCAAAGCCGGCGTGGATATGGTTGCGCCGAGCGATATGATGGACGGCCGTGTTGGTCGCATTCGTAAAGCGTTAGACGACAACGGTTTCACAAATCTGCCCATTATGGCATACTCCGCCAAATACGCCTCAGCATTCTACGGACCATTCCGCGACGCTGCCGAAAGCGCACCTAAATTTGGCGACCGCAAAACTTACCAAATGGACCCCGCCAACAGCAACGAGGCTATGCGCGAAATAGACCTCGACATCATCGAAGGCGCTGACATAGTGATGGTTAAACCCGCACTCCCCTATTTAGACATTGTCCGCCGTGCCAAAGACACATTTAATATGCCGCTCTGCGCCTACAACGTAAGTGGCGAATACTCAATGGTTAAGGCTGCTGCGGCAAATGGTTGGATTGATGAAAAACGCATCGTTTCCGAAATTCTCCTCTCTATCCGCCGCGCTGGTGCCGATATGATAATTACTTATCACGCCGAAGAAGCCGCTCAATGGGGAATAGTAAAATAAAACATTAATTATCAACGAATTAAACGAAAGGACACAAATAAAAAGATAAAAAAAAAAAATGAAAGTTCTTAAAAGAACCTTTCATTTTACGAATAAAACGAACACATTTATAATGTATTAGTTAAATTCGCAAATAATTAAAAAACCGCAGTTTTTAAATTATTATTTATAAACAGATATTATTTTCGTTTAATTAGTTTAATTCGTTGACCAAAATACAAACAATGGACATTAATAAAAGTATAGCGGAATTTGACCGCGCAAAACAGCATATTGCCTCGGGTGTAAACTCGCCTGTAAGGGCATTTAAGAGCGTTGGCTCAAACCCCGTGTTTGTCGACAAGGCCTCAGGAGCCTACATCACCGACATCGACGGCAACAAATATATCGACTACGTTTGCAGTTGGGGCCCAATGATTCTCGGACACGCTCATCCCCGAGTTACCCAAGCGGTAAAAAAAGCCGCCGAAAAAGGCACAAGTTACGGTGCACCAACCATTTACGAATCATTAATGGCTGAGCAAATCAACAAAATGATGCCTCACATCCAACTTGTGCGAATGGTAAACAGCGGCACAGAAGCCACTATGAGCGCCATCCGCCTTGCTCGCGCCTACACACGCCGCGAAATGTTCATAAAGTTTGAAGGCTGCTATCACGGACACGGCGACAGTTTTCTCATCAAGGCTGGTTCGGGCGCAATAACACTTGGTTTGCCCGATAGTCCCGGTGTTACGCAAGGCACTGCAAAAGACACACTTATAGCACGTTACAACGACATTGAATCGGTAAAGCAACTCTTTGAGCAATATCCCGACAAAATTGCGGCTGTGATTGTAGAACCCGTTGCAGGCAATATGGGCGTGGTGGTGCCACAAGATGGATTTTTGCAGAAACTCCGCGAAATCACCAAAGAGAACGGTGCACTTTTGATATTCGACGAAGTAATCACAGGATTCCGTTTGGCAAAAGGCGGAGCGGCTGAATATTACGGAGTTACGCCCGACCTTGTAACCCTTGGCAAAATTATCGGCGGCGGATTACCCGTGGGAGCATACGGCGGCAAAAAAGAAATTATGCAGATGATTGCGCCCGATGGTCCTGTATATCAAGCAGGTACGTTGGCAGGAAATCCGCTTGCAATGGCAGCAGGTTTAGAAACACTCCGCATTATCGACGAAGACCCCGATTTTTATAAAAAATTAGAACAAAAGGCGGCAAAACTCGCCGACGGAATTTCTGCAAGCGCAAAGCAAAACGGAATTTCAACCTTGGTTAACCGTTGTGGCTCAATGATGACATTCTTTTTCAGCAAGTTAGACCAAATCAACAACTACAACCAAGCCATTCAGTCAGACACAAAACTCTACGCAAAATACTTCCAAAGTATGCTAAATCAAGGCATTTGGCTTGCACCGTCGCAATACGAATGTACATTCACCTCGGCTGCACAAACCGACAACGACATAGAGTGGACAATTCAAGCGGCAGAAATAACTTTTAAAAATTTATAACAGTGAATCCATTTTCCGAAATACTCAACGGCAAAAATCCTAACCGTCCGCCTGTATGGTTTATGCGTCAGGCAGGAAGAATTTTACCTGAATACCAACAACTTAGGCAAAAATATTCATTCCGTGAGTTGATGGAGACACCACAATTGGCTTGCGATGTTACATTAATGCCTGTAAATCTGTTGGATACAGATGCCGCCATATTATTTTCGGATATTTTGGTGATACCTCAGGCGTTAGGCTTGGATTTGGAATTTACCGACAAAGGACCTGTTTTTCAGACACCTTTGCTAAAACATTCTCACCCCGAAAACGCACTCAATCCGCAGCCAGAAAAACTTGAACACATCTATCAGGCTATCGACTTGATAATCAGTCAAAAACCCGAAGATATTCCGTTGATAGGATTCTGCGGAGGACCTTTGACTGTTTTGCTCTATATGCTTGAAGGATTGGGCACTAAGAGTGATTTTCGAAACGCCGAAAGGTTTATAATCAACAACCAAAAGGCAACCGAAAAAATTGTTGACACC
>JAGCVU010000130.1 GCA_017962175.1 Bacteroidales bacterium
GAATATCCGGCTTCGAGAAAAACGTTGCGGTATTTTCCGGTTTCAAAACCGCCTTTGGTAAAGGGCTTTTTCAACTGCCCGAAACTCATTGTAGCAGCCATAGTAAGCGACATTGCAATTATCAGTTTCTTCATTTTTTGGTAATGTTTTTTATGTGTAAATAATTGTTTTCGATGTTTAGACTGTGTTATATCGATAAGGTTTAAACTTATTTCACATACTTGTAGGTGGTAAATGTGAGCGAATCGTTTTCGGTGATAGTACCGCGTTTGTCGATACGTCCGTTGCTGTCTTCGATTGTAATGGTAAAATCGATACGTCGCGAGGGGAGGTTCATCTGCGGGTGAAACGGACAGCAAACTATTGCTATTGTGTAAGTTCCAGCGGCAGGATTAGTCCAAAAGATATTTTCTTGCGGACGAGTGGATGCCTTCCACGGCTCGTTGGTAGCGTTTTGGTTGGCGTCGATGTCGAGTTTGCCTCTGCTGCCACTGCACGATGTGGTTTTGCGGTTGTAGAATGTAAAATTGCCGCAGGGGTCTTTAACGATAAGGTCGAGGTCGGCTTTGCAATACCATTGAAGGTTGATGCGGAGGTCGCCGTTTTGACCTTTGAGGTCGGTTGCCAATTTTAGGGGAATGTCGCGGCGTTTGGTATCGTTTACATTCAGTTGGGCGAATGTATTATTCTTAACTTTTGTACTGTTGGTAGAAAATCCTGACTTAGAGGCTGTTATGCTAAGTGTTTCGGATTTGCGCATTGTTACCGAGAATGTTCCAGTGCCGCTGTTGTCGGGTTTTAATGTTCCTGATACCGAACCTGTTACCTTTAAGTTACAACTTGAAAGCACGCTCCAATCCTCTTCCTTAACGGTGCGGAAAGTGAGCGTTTCCATAATGGGCTGCATCTTTACTTTTTCGGGTTTATCGAAACTTGCAATTACGTGAAATTTAGATTTATAGCCGTCTTTATCGGAAGTAATTTCTATTCTTGAACCGGGTTTTGCCGTAACGGTAAATGTGCCGTTGCTCTTGCTTACTGCGGTGGTAGAAATATCGCCTTTTTCGGGGTCTTTAACAATGATTTTGTTGCTTACGCCCGCAATGGGTTTAAGGTTAATGCTGTCGATATTAGTGAATTGCAGGTCTACCGGAGGAATCTTTTTGATAGGACGCAAGGGTAGGGGGAAACCCGCATCGGCAATGGTGCCACAGTCGATATTGGCAGCGGTAGAATCGTAATGCTCGTCACAACTGCCTGTAAATGTGATATTAGCACAAGAATTTACGCCTTTTATAACAATAGTGCCATCGGGGTTGACGGTAGTCTTTTCGGTTTTGCCATCGAGAACATACTCGATAGTACCGTTGGCAAGTGGTTCGCCTGAAACAAGGTCGGTAAGCCTTACCGTAACATCCTTAATATTAGCATCAAGGGCAAGGTCTATTTCGTCAGTAGAGTGAAACAAATCAGAGGTGTCGGCACTTGCAAAACACTGAGTACCAGTGGCATTAACATTCACCCTTTCGCCACGATGAAAAAGATAACTCCAAACGCTACAAGGCAAATCTTTAAAAACCGTATTTCCACCATTATCAGTGGTTTGCGAACGCGAAACAGGTTCATCGGTAAGGAATCCGCCTTTAAACAAGAAATGCGAAACGTACGAAAGGTTAACTGTTTGACCCACAGCCGGTGACGACCCTTCCAAACATTTTACCTCAATGTCTCTATTACACCTTATTAATAATAGCAGCGGCAGGAGCAACAGCAGCACCCACCACGGAAACTTCTTCTTTTTCAGCGTAATAACATACACATTATCGTCGGTACCATCAAACGTAACCGACCCACCGTTTTTCATCTCTTTGTTTTGTTCCGACATAGCGATTTATTTTTATGTTTTTATGCCGTAAAGATACAAAAAATGGATAAAAAAAGGATACTTTGGCAAAAAAATCTACTTCACCAATCCCTTTGTACTCCATTTTTTCGATGCCCAACGCCTACGGAGGATTACGCCGCGGACATTTTCGTCGAGGGTGAAGGCTATCCACATTCCTATTAATCCAAAACCAAAGGTAATGCCGAGTAAGTAACTCAAACCCACAGCAATAGACCATTGAAATATTATGCCAACCACCACGGGATAAAATGCATCGCCAGTGCTTCGGAGCGTTCCTGTGGCAAAAATATTGCCCACACGTCCCACATCTAACAGAATATCAATGAAAAAGATGATTGTTCCAAGGCGGATTATCTCCTCATTATTGGTTAATAAGCCAAGTATTGAATTTCCCGCCAAGGCAAGACAAGTGCCTACTATAAGGGTGATTATCAATGCATAACGGTGAACAAAATTGCCCATTTTGAATGCCGCATTTGGACGGCGCATTCCCATAAGGTGTCCCACAACTATGCCTCCGCCTTGTACCACGCTGATACAAAAGAGGTTGACAAACATTATGCAGTTGAAACAATAGGTTCGTGTGGAGAGTGCCGTATTGCCCAACTTAGTGATAAAGAATGTGATAACCACTTGCGAAAGGCAGTAACTAAGTTGTTCGCCAGCCGCTGGAACGCCAATTTTCAAAATATTTTTGAGTTCCACCCAAGGGAACGGTTTAAACCACTCCAAGGGATACTTGTGAATGTGTTTTTTGGTATGAATAATCGCCATTGCCACCATCGAAAATCCACGACAGATTACAGTGGAAATAGCCGCACCCTCAACGCCGAGAGCCGGCAAACCAAAGTGTCCGAATATTAGCGAATAATTACCTATAATATTGAGAATGTTTACAATAACGGTTACACGCATAGGATATTTTGCCATTCCTGCATTGCGCAGCGATGCCGAAAATGCCAGACCTATGGCTTGGAAAAACGTCATACTGCCCACAATTCGCAGATACGCAAGTCCGTATGGCATAAGGTTTTCGTCCAAACCCATTATTTCAAGCAACAATTCTGCCTTAAAATAGATAAACAGACTCATTGCCACGCCCGAAACTGCATTCATAAGTACTGCAATACCAACCACTTGCACAAGTTTTTTCTTATATCCTGCACCAATATATTGTGCGCAAACAATTCCAGTGCCTATCGACACAAACTGAAAGATTAAGATAACAAGGTTAATTAACTGATTGTCAACGCCAACAGCAGCCACAGCATCATCACTTCCGCCGGGAGTGTCGGTGGGCATATTGCTAAGCATAATGGTATCCACCACGCCCAAAAGCATTATCAAGGCAATTTCCACAAAAATCGGGCGCACGAGCGATTTCAACTCTGC
>JAGCVU010000014.1 GCA_017962175.1 Bacteroidales bacterium
AGTGTGAACCACGCCGCCGATGTTTTTGAAAGCGCGGTAAAGCACCAAGTGCGTGGGAGTGTCGGACGATGGGTTGAGGTCGCCTTCCACGGTCTTGCCGGTGTTGAGGTCAACAACCACCATATCCGAGGCCTTCATTACATCGTAGTCAACGCCCGAAGGCTTGATAACCACAAGGCCTTTTTCGCGGTCGATACCGCTAACGTTGCCCCAAGTAAAGAGCACAAGACCGTTTTTTACCAAATCTAAGTTGGCTTTAAAAACTTTTTCTTTTAATTCTTCAAGCATAATAATCAGAGTTTAAAGTTCTGTTGTTTGTTATAAATAATGTTGTTGAAATGGTAAAGTAGTGCGCCGCGTTTTGAAGTAGTTTTGTCGATAACGCCGGTGCTTTCGATGTATTCCATTTCGTTTACGCGTTTACGGAAATTGCGTTTGTCGATGATAGTGCCGTAGACAGCCTCGTAAAGTTGCTGCAACTGCGTTAAGGTAAAGTTTTCGGGCAAAAGGTTGAATCCTACCGGCTCGTGGGCAAATTTTTGTTGCATCATATCCCTTGCCTTTTCTACCATTTGTGAGTGGTCGGAAAACAGCGGCGGAAGTTCGTCGATAGGCACCCACACTGCGTTGTATTTGTGTTGCAGCCGCTCGTCGTAGTCGCCTACTTTTATTAAGGCGTAATAGCACACCGAGATAACCCTTTGACCGGGGTCGCGGTGAATATTGCCGAATGCGCCCACCTGTTGCATGTAGATATTGGTTAATCCGGTAAGTTTTTTGAGGATGCGTTTGGCAGCGGCATCAATGCTTTCGGTGCTGTTGACGAAGCCACCCAGAAGCGACCACATATCGCGTCCGGGGTCAAAGTCGCGCTTGCGTATCAGCAATTGCAATTTGCCGTTTTCAAAGCCGAAAATTATGCAATCGGTTGAGATTAAAAACTTTGGATATTCCGAATAATACTCCATCTCTTATAAATAAAAAGCCGGGAATCGCCGAAGAGACTCCCGGCAAAAATGATATTTATTTATAATATTACCACAACCAAGCGTAGAGCACTAACAATATGGCAACAACGCCAATTGCACCGTAGTTAAACGCTTTGTCGGTTTTGAAAATGTCGAGGTCGATACCGATAGAGTTAACATCTTCAACTTTATCTTTGGCGTTGGATTTCAAGTAGATAGAAAGTACCAAAAGAATTGCGCCGAGGAAGAAGATGGCCTCGAAACCGTAGTTTCTCAAATATTCGTTGAACATAGAGATGATACCTACGCCAAAGCATACCATTGATGAGGCGAAAAGTATCTTGCTGTATTTCATTTGAGAGTTAACTTGGTCGGCAGTAAGTTCTTCGGCAGGCTTGGTGTTCTTGTCGGTGAGTGACAGGAAGATGAAAATTGTTGCCAAGCAAGCGAATACGTAACCCATACGGAGGAGGAACGGAACTTCGGGCAATGCAAACTTGAATATAATCGAGAATGCAAATGTGCCGATAGCCGCAGCCACAGCCGCACGACCGGAAGCGCGTTTCCACAAAAGACCAAGACCAAAGATACATACAATACCGGGATAAACGAATCCAGAGTATTCCTGAATTACTTGGAATGCTTGGTCGGCGCCACCCATAATCGGGTAAACGGCGATGAGGGCAATTACGAGAGCGCAAACAGATGTTAAACGACCAACGTTAACGAGTTTCTTTTCAGAAGCGTTTTTGTTGAAATACTGTTTGTAAATATCCATTGTGAAAATGGTTGATGTAGAGTTGAACATCGAAGCGAGCGACGAGATAACCGCTGCCGACAATGCTGCGAACGAAAGACCTTTGACAACCACAGGTGTAAAGTTGCGGATGAGGAACGGATAAGCATCGTCGGAACGAGAAACCGAACCTGCGAGAGTTTCGCGCAAGCCTGCACATTCGGGCGAGTTCATTACATAGAACGCGCAAACACCGGGAATACAAACGATGAAGGGGATTAAGATTTTCAAGAATGCAGCGAAAATCATACCTTTCTTAGCCTCTGACAAAGATTTTGCAGCGAGACCTTTTTGGATAATGTATTGGTTGAAGCCCCAGTAGCCCAAGTTGGTAAGCCAAAGAGCACCAACGATAACCACGATACCGGGAATATCAAAATATGGGTCGTCGAGAATAGAGGGGAAATCCTGCGGGTTGCGAGTTACCACAAGGTTGAAGTGCTTGTCGGCACTATCTTGGGCAAGGTAATCTTTGATGTGTCCCAATGCTCCAATTGCGCTGTCAACGCCTTCGATGTGCTCAGCGATAACTGAGAGGGCTGCAAAAGCGGTAATCAAACCACCGCCAACGAGGAATGTTACTTGCATAACGTCGGTCCAAGCCACCGAAGCCAAACCGCCGTAGATTGAGTAGATACCTGCAATCAAGAACAAGAAAAGGATTATTACTAATAAGGTGTAGTCAACATTCATGCCCAAGAGTTCGCCCGAGATAGTGGGAAGACCCAAAATCTGTTTGATAGCCAAAGCACCAAGCCACGAAACCGAAGTTAAGTTGATAAACACATACAAGAACAACCAGAAGATAGAGAAAGCCAATCCTGTGCCGCTATTGTAACGTGTGCGCAAGAATTGGGGAATGGTGAACACCTTTTTTTGAATCATAAGAGGCAAAAGGAATTTGCCCACAACGATAAGAGTTGCAGCGGCCATAAGTTCGTAAGCCGCCATTGCGATACCAGATTTGTATGCCGAACCCGACATACCGATAAACTGTTCTGCGGAGATGTTGGCGGCGATAAGCGAAGCACCTACTGCCCACCAAGTAAGAGTGTTGCCGGCAAGGAAGTAGTCGTTTGACGATTTTTCCTGACCTTTTTTACCACGTGAGAGGAAAATACCCATACCCACGAGGATAATGATGTAGAGAACAAACACGCCGTAGTCCCAGCCTGTAAAGCCGTTGTTGCTCAGCGCTTCCAAGATACTTTGGTTTTCCATTTTTATTGAATTAGTGATTATTTAACTGTGAATGCGAATTTACAGAAACTGTGATATGTTTCGCCGGGGTTTAAAGTAGCCGAAGGCCATTCGGGCATGTTGGGCGAATTGGGGTATTTCTGAGTTTCGAGGCAGATACCGGCGTGTTTTTTGTAAACAATGCCGCCTTTGCCTTTAACAGTGCCGTTGAGGAAGTTGCCAGAGTAGCACTGAATACCGGGTTCGTTGGTGTAAACGTCTAATTGAATGCCTGTTACGGGGCTGTAAAGCGAAGCGCAGATAACCGAAGCATCACCGTTTTGATATGTTTTTAAGCACCAGTTGTGGTCAAATCCGTTTCCGGTTTTAACTTGCTCGTCGGTAAAATTGTCGATTTTGTCGCCAATTTCAGCCATGGTGTTGAGGTCGAAAGGAGTGCCTGCAACGGGAGCAATTTCGCCGGTGGGAATCATGTGGTCGTTGATGGGTGTGTAACTGTCGCTATTAATATAAAGGTGGCAGTTGTTGATGGGTGTATTGGGGTCGCCGTTGAGGTTGAAATAACTGTGGTTGGTCATATTGATAACGGTAGCCTTGTCGGTGGTGGCAGTGTAATCAATCTCAATAGCGTTGTCGGCTGTAAGAGTGTATTTTACAGTGGCGGTAACGTTTCCGGGGAATTTTCCGTCGCCGTCGGGACTATTGTAAACCAAAGTGATAGTGTTGTCGGTAACCTCTTTAACAGAGTAAATTTTGTATTGCCAACCTTTGAAACCTCCGTGAAGGCTGTTGGGATTGTCGTTGGCTTCGAGACGAACGGTGTCGCCATTGAGCACATACCAAGCGCTGTCGATACGGTTAGCATAACGTCCGATAGATGCGCCAAAGTCGGAAGGCACGGTAACATAGTCGGAAATTTTGTCGAAACCGAGAACAACGTCTTTAAATTCGCCGTTTTTGTCTTTGATACCGAACGAAACCAAACGTCCGCCAAAGTTAGTGATAGCGGCAGTAGTACCTTGTGCGTTTTTGAGGAAATATAAACCGGTTTTTTGACCGTCGATAGTAGTGTCGAACTTAGCGGGGTCAACAAAGTTGGCCGTTTGCTGTTGGCACGAACTTGCTAACAGGGCGGCACCTACCAAGCACCCCCCGAGCATTAATTTAAATTGTTTTCTGTCCATTATTATGTTGGAATTAAAGTTAAACTATTGTAAAAATATTGGGTGTAAAAATACAATCATTTTTTTTAAAACAAGCCATTCGGTTGCTTTTTTTTAATAAAAACGAAAATATTTTTGGAGAAATTAAGCAATATTTGTGTATCTAATTGATAATTAGTGATAATTGAAAATTTCAACGTTAATCTTTTGTTAAAAAGATTTTTTTTCACATTGTTGCAATTTATTTTATCTTTGTAACCGTAAAAAATAAAAACCAAACGCATTATGAAATACTTATTACCATCTCTTACGGCATTGATGTTAGCCGTGTTATGTATATCGTGCAAGCCGTCGGCCGAACAGATTATGCAAAATGCCGATTCGCTCAAAAATATGTACAAGTCGGTTGTGGACGCTCATCAGGTGCTTGCGCAAACTTACGAAACCTATATCGCCGCCGATATGGATGCCGCTCACAAAACTTTGGACGAAAATCTTAAAAAGGCTTCTGCCGCTATCGCAAAAATCGAGGTGCTCGAAGGCTGCGAAAATCTCGCCAACGCTGTTAAGGCAGGTTTGGAGGTCTACAAAACCGTTGCAGATGTGGATTCAAAAGAGCAAATTAGAATCTACAAGATAGACGATGCCAACTTTACCGACGAACTCCGCGAAAAATGGGACGGCATTGCCCGCTCTGTGGAAACCAAAACCAAACAAGCCGACGCCGAAGTAGATAAGGCTTATTCAGAAGTTGCTAAACAATTTTCTAATAAAAAGTAAATGAGAAAGTTACTATTGATATTATCCGCCGCGCTCATTTTGGTTTCGTGCGGACCGTCGAGGCGCGAGGCTGCCGATTACAACGACCGTATTATTGAACTTCAACGTCTTGTAATCGCTTCTTACGACGCACTTTTGGAAACTTACGACAACTATGTGCCCAAGCAAATGGACGATGCTCTTTACGCTTTTGAAGATCAAATCGACAATTCGCAAAACGCTCTCAACGCTATTCCTGTGATTGCCGGTGGCGAAGGTCTCAAAGCCGCTCTTTCGGAGTATTTCGACACTTACCGTTCCATTGCCCAAAACGAGAGCCGCGAACTTGTACGACTTTACAAAGTGCCTGAAAACGAGTTTACAAGCGACATCCGCGTTCAATGGGATGCTATATATAAGGTGTGCGACGACAAGGCAAAATCTGCCGACAAGAAACTCCGCGCCGCACAACAAGAATTTGCCGATAGTTTTGGCTTAACGCTCAACAAGGTAAATATGTAATCATCTTGTGCAACAATATTGCTGAAATGCCGTTATAGGTTTCAGTAATTAACGCACTAATACATATTTATCATGGCAAAGAAAAAAGACACCTTTGGCGACTATCTTGCCGCCGTAAAGCGTGCAGCCCGCGAAGAAGAGATAAGGTTGCATGGCAAATTGATTACCACACGTCCCACGCGGATAGCAAAATCTAAAAAAGTTTACAGCCGCAAAGGTTACAACAAAAAAAATCCGGATTATAATAGTAGTCCGGATTTTTTTTGTGCTATGCGTAAATGTGCTTAACTACTTCTTATTCACCTCGTCCATCAAGCCTTCCACTACCCTAACGTACTCGGCAAATTGTTGTGTTTCGCGGAGGCGTTCGGTGCGACGCTCGGGGCCAAAGTTTACCGATACCATTTTGTGGATGCGGCAGGGGTTGGCGGCGAGAATTATGATGCGGTTTGAAAGGTAAACCGCCTCGCTGATGTCGTGCGTTACATTGATGATGGTGGGGTCAAGTTCGCTGTTGTAATAGATGTCTAAAAGGGCTTTTTGCATGTCGCGCTTTGAGAAAATGTCGAGGGCAGAGGTGGCCTCGTCCAAAAGCAACACCTGCGATTTGTCTACAAGGTTGCGGGCTATGGAAACGCGCTGCAATTGTCCGCCCGAAAGTGCGGGATATTGAGCCCATTTATCTTTTTGGTCTTCAAGACCTACAAGTTTCAACATTTCTAAGGCGCGGTCTTTTGCCTCTTTTTCGGGAACTTTTTTGAGTTTCAACGGAAGCATTACGTTGTCTAAAACGGTCATCCACGGAAATGCGGAGTATTGCTGAAACACCATGGGAATGTGATGGTTAGAGTCAATCTCCTTGCCGTAAAATTTTATGCTTCCCGAATCGGGTTTGCTCAATCCCGAAAGAAGTTTCAATATCTGTGATTTGCCGCTGCCCGATGCACCAAGAATGCTTACAAACTGACCTTCGTTGGGAATGTCGTCGATACGGAGGTTGAAATTGTCGAAAAGCGTAAACCTACCGTTGGCTGTGGGGAAACTCAGGTTGATATTGCTGAGGTCGAACACCGGAACTTCGCTGACATTAACCTGAATGGTGGGTTGTTCCATTTGAGGTGCAGGCTGTTGCGGTTTGGGTGCTTGCTGCGGTTGTTGCGGCTGCGATAAATTTTCAAACATCAGAATAGGCTTTTGCGGTTGTACTTAGATGGAAACAATAGTTTGTCGATAAATTTGAGGCATACATCCTGAAAAATACCGATTACGATTACCAATAGCAAGAGGGCGTAAACTTCGGGCATATGGCTCATACGTGTCATTGTTTGAATCAATGCGCCGATACCAGATACGCTGCCGTCTTTGTAGAGCATTTCAACAATTACGATGTAACTCCAACTGATACCTGTAAGGGTGATGATTTCTTGCGAAATGGTGCGGGTTACATACGGAAAATATACGTAGCGGAAACTCTGCCACGGTGTTGCTCCGAGAGTCTTGATGGTTTGCAGATATACAAAATCCTTGTCGTTGGCTGGGTTTTGCAGGTCGTTTACCTTGTTGGCAACGGCGGGCAAAATGTATATCAAAAGGCTGAATGTAAGGAACGAAACCTTCATGCCGAATGTGAGGCCGAAGATTGCGATAAAAATACCCGACATTGCAGGTATCGGCAGATAGCGTACCGAGTTGATATACTTGCCAATAACGAGGTTATTGATGGGATACAACGAAATAAAGAATCCCACCGGGAGCGAAATCAATATAGCCCAAAAATACGACATAAGATTCAAACGGATTGAATACCAAGCGTTTGCAAACATATCGTATTCGGTTATCAGGGGCTTGTAACTTGCCAAAACGGTAAGAGGAGCAGGCAGTATTTTTTCGGGAATAAGTCCCAAAGAGCATACTGTCTGCCACACTATCGCTATGAACAAGAGTCCCGAAACGGTGATTACAATTTTGGTGGTTTTTGATAATCCCGAATCATCGCCTCCGAGTTTAAACAGTTCTTTTGCTGTGCTCATTTTTTAGGGTTTTATTTAGCCACCAACTTGAATTCAGTCATACGGTATTTGGCGTCGGAACCGGTAGAACCTGCTGCGATAGCCTTTGCTGAACCGTTGCCCACTACTATAAAGCGGTTGGGGTCAAATTTGTATTCTTTTACCAAGAAATTCTTGATAGAAAGGGCGCGACGATACGAAAGATCTTTGTTGAGTGCGGCAGAACCTGTGTTGTCGGTGTTGCCCTCGATCATAATGCGTGCGCCCGAAAACTGCTTTGCAATGGGAACAAACTCACGGGTTATCTGGTCGCGAGCGGCTTGGTTGAGCACGTCGGAGTTAACATCGTATTCTACAGAAACGGTTTTGTTAGAGATTTTTTCCTCTTCCTTAACCTCTTCCTGTTTGATTTCGGTAAACTCTTGAACTTTTTCTGCCGATTGGTCGCCCTTTACATTGTATTGTTTTGGATTGTCGTAGAGGGTTTCGATAACAGAACCGTCGGCCACTTTTTGCCAAGGAAGGGGATTTTTGCAGAGACCGAGGTTTTCGTATGTGCCTGCCATTTTGTTGTATAACTCCTCTCCTTTTACGCAACTTGTACAAGTGGTGAGACCGAAGAAGTTAGCCTCGTCTTCCAAAGTTACATAATAGATGTTTTTAGAACCGTCGATTACAAACTCCTCGTCTACTTGGTAAGCCTGAGCAAATGCTTTGGCTGCCTGTTTAACTGCCTGAGGATTAGTGTTCATTTGGCTGTTGGCATAGAGAAGTGCCGAAATAAGTTTGGTAACTTTCTCTTTGTTGGCCTCGATGTAAGATTGCTTAGCCACAAGACCGTCGCAGATAATCGACGAAGCCTGTTTGGTAGAAATCAACACTTTAGTATGAGGAACGGTGCTAACGATGTCTTGGTCGTCGGGAGAGAAAACCACTGCGGCGTCGCATTGTCCGGCTTTGAAAATTTGGGCTGCGTCCAAACCGCTTGCTACTATTTTGAGGTTAACCTTGTCGGGATTGGTTACCGATGAGGTGTTAATCTCGCTATAGTCCATGTTGTTGGTTTCCAAAGTGTTGATAAGCAAAGTGTTGGAAGCAGTACCTTCGGAACAAGCCACAACCTTGCCTTTGAGGTCGGCCACGGTGCGAATGTCGTCTTTTACCACAATAGCGTCGGCGCCACGGCTCCAGTTGCTAATGTTGATAAACTTGGCATCGTTCATATCCGAACCGCGCGACATCTCTACACCGAGAGCGTCGGCAGTACAATATATAAGGTCGATGTCGCCAGCCTTAAAAGCCGAACGACCTGCAGCAAAATCGTCTTGAACAATGATTTTTGCTTTTAGACCGTATTCTTTGTAGAGTACGCAGTCTTCGTTGGGTTCTGCGCCATTGTTGAGGTACATAAAGGGGAGGAATCCCGCGTAAGTGTTTGTACCTATTGTAATTACGTCAGCATCGGAGCCACCGCCGTTTTTTCCGGCATAATAAAGACCGCCTGCAACTGCGCCCACTCCGGCTACGCCTATTAATGCTTTTGCAAATTTTGTTAGTGCCATGTTTTAGAAATATTTATTTTGTAATTTGTTTGAACTTTCTTCTAATTTTACTACTTCTGCATTGTTCATAATATTCACCTTGTTGTCTTCGAGAATACCTGCAAAACCGCCATTGTTGTATTTGTCGAGTATTGCATCGGCTTTGGCGCTGGCTACGGCATTGTCGAGACTGATTTCGTCGGTGATACCGCTTTCAAGGAAACTATCCATCTCTCCTATCCATGTGGCAATGTCGGTGTCCATTTTTTCCATTGCCATTTCAAAAGCGTCGTCGGTTTGAGGATTGATGAGCGATTTCATTACGCCAAGGGTTTTGTGGTTGGCCTTCATTAGTTCGTAATCTTCCTCTTTGAGTTTAATCTCTTGCTCGGTGTAACGCACTTTGATTTCGGCAGACTTGCGCACTTCGGTGAGAATGTCGATCATGCGTTTTGATTTTTCGTAGTTGAGCGAACGTTTTTTTACGCTTTCGTCGAGTTGCGAAATGTGACGTTCGAGGAGCATGCCTTCTTCGCGGCTACCACGCTGTTTAACAATGTTGAGACGTTGGAGAGCATCGTTCAACTCTTTTTTGTTGCTTTCGAGGGCGCGTTCGTTTTTGATGTGAAGTCCGCGCATTTTGGTGATACCGTCGTCGATTTTTACAAGGCGGCTTTTCATGTCCTTTACTTTGCCTTTGGCTATGGCAATCGGGTCGATTTCCACAATCAATCCCGTGAGTTTGCGCATTATTACAAAATAGAGGTTTTTGAAAAAATTACGCGATGTGTCGTTCATTATCAAAAAGACAATCAACGCAAGCACACCTACAAGTATGCTCAGAGTTATCACGTTTTTGGTAAGGTCGATAAGATAAGGCAGATATTTGTACAAAGCAAATCCTGCCACACCTATCATAGCCACGAGGGTTACTTTTGCTAATGTTCCGCCCGGTTTTTGCCAAGGCGACTTTGATTGAGGAAGTTGGTTCATGGAAGTATAGCGTTTAATTGGTTCTTTTCGTTTTCAAGGTTTTGAAGCACAATGTCGAATGTGGCTTCGTAGTTGGCACGTTTGGTTTCAAGTTCGGCAGAACATTTTGCAACGTCGGCTTCAATTGTTTGAATTTCAACGTCTAACTGACTAATTTTGTTAAGGAGATCTTCGCGTTGTTTGCGCAATGTTGCAATTTTTTGCTTGGGAGCATTGATTTTGTCGTTAACAAAGTCGTTGTAACCTTTCAACACATTGTTAAACTCGCTTTTAACTGCTTTAACGTAAAAGTCGATACTGTCTAAAATACGCTGTTTGCTAAATTTGGCATCTTGCGCCCTAAGACTATGAAATGCCGCCACAATTCTTGCCCTTTCGTCGGGAATAGCGTTTTTAAAATCTTGGCTTTCAACTATTTTGTTGAGTTCGTAATAGTCGTTGCCCGGAACGTTGTTTTGCTCAATAACGTCCGAAATCATTTTGAGGATATTTTTATCCACATTGCCGCCAGCCACAGTTACGGGCGGCACATTAACAGCCTCTTGCAGTGAGGCATAATTTGCCGAAGGCTGCTGAGGAACACTGTATTGCTGCTGTTGAGGCTGAGGTTGACTTGCTGCTACTTTGGCCTTCAACTGCGGCGATTCTTCCTTTTCCTTGTCTTCGTTTACTATAAATAGATCTTTTAAAAATCCCATTTCTTATTATTTTAAA
>JAGCVU010000131.1 GCA_017962175.1 Bacteroidales bacterium
AGCATCGACGACATCAAGAAACGTGTCAACTCGCTTGCTGAAAACAACCCGATGCTTGGTCACCGTGGCTGCCGTCTCGGAATCACATTCCCCGAGATTACCGCTATGCAGACCCGCGCTATCCTTTCGGCTGCTTGCGAACTCAAGAAAGAGGGCAAGAACCCCAGACCCGAAATCATGGTTCCGCTTATCGGTATCCTCTACGAGTTCCGTCAGCAGAAAGAAATCATTGAGAAAACAGCCAAGGAAGTATTTGCAGAATACGGTGTAACTATCGAGTTTGAAATCGGTACTATGATTGAGATACCTCGTGCTGCCCTCACTGCCGACCGCATTGCTACCGAGGCTCAGTACTTCTCGTTCGGTACCAACGACTTGACACAGATGACCTTCGGCTACAGCCGCGACGACATCGCTTCGTTCCTCCCCGCATACTTGGAGAAGAAAATTTTGAAGGTAGACCCGTTCCAGGTGCTCGACCAGCACGGTGTAGGTCAGCTTATCGAAATGGCAGTAGAGAAAGGCCGCAAGGTACGTCCCAACCTCCGCACAGGTATCTGTGGCGAGCACGGTGGCGAACCCAACTCGGTTAAGTTCTGCGCTCGTGTAGGTATGAACTACGCAAGCTGCTCACCCTTCCGCGTTCCGATTGCACGTCTTGCCGCTGCTCAGGCCGCTGTAGAAGATTCACAGAAATAGTAATAGACTAGTTTATATCAATAATTATTGCCTGGTAGGTTTTTCCTGCCAGGCATTTTTTTATGCAAAAAAAAGCCGGATAATAAATATCCGGCTCCGATGTCTGTTGTGAAAAATTATGGGTAAATTATGGAAAATGAATCCAATTGCTAAATGGCATACTTGTCTTGTAAAAATTTTTTCGCAACTATCTGTATTTGTTGTAATTATATTATTTTTTACGGAGTGCTGTTAAAAAAGTTTTAAGAATATGCGAATATTTTTGCACTTTTTTTGGGTTTTTATTGTTTATAATTTCTTAATAGAAAAATAGTGAAGTGCTGATTTTTAAATATTTCTTAATCACATTTTTCAAATCAAGTATAACGGGCGATTTATCTTTGCGCCCTGAATGGCAAGGGCTTTTGCTGCCGTTCGGGTATTAGCGAACTTATTGATAAACATTTGATTTAAATTAAAGAGCAGTGGAAAAAATCTTCAGCCCGAAATTGTTTTCGGTATTGCGCAAAGGATATTCTAAAAAGATGTTTCAAACCGACCTGATGTCGGGCATTATAGTTGGCATAGTAGCCCTTCCGTTGGCTATTGCATTTGCAGTGGCATCGGGAGTTTCGCCAGAAAAGGGTCTTATCACCGCTATTGTTGCCGGATTTATTATCTCGTTTCTTGGCGGTAGCCGCGTACAAATAGGCGGTCCTACAGGTGCTTTTATCGTGGTGGTGGCTGGTATCGTTCATCAGTATGGAATGTCGGGATTGCTGATTTCCACTGTGTTAGCAGGCATTTTGCTTATTCTTTTTGGATTGTTTAAATTCGGCTCTGTTATCAAGTTTATCCCTCACCCCTTGGTTGTGGGCTTTACTTCGGGTATTGCGCTAACTATCTTTACCACACAGATTAAAGATGCTTTCGGACTTTCGATTGCTGGCGAAATTCCTGCTGATTTTCTTGGCAAATGGGGCACTTATTTTGCCAATTTCGACACAATTAACTGGACAGCGGTAGTGATTACTCTCGTAACCATATTTATTTCGCTGTTTTTTAAGAAGATAACCGACAAGATTCCAGGTTCGTTTGTTGCAATAGTCCTAACAACCGTAGTTGTGGCAGTTTTCCACCTTCCTGTCAGCACTATTGAAACAGTTTTTGGCGAAATTCCTTCGTCGTTTAGCATCGAATTTCCCGATATTGATTGGTCGCAGATTGGTAATTATATTCAGCCGGCTATTACTATTGCGGTTTTAGGTGCAATAGAGTCGCTACTGTCGGCTGTGGTTGCCGACGGTATGATTGGCGGTAATCACCGTTCAAATACCGAACTGATTGCCCAAGGTATAGCTAACATAGCATCTCCAATTTTTGGAGGTATACCTGCTACTGGCGCAATTGCACGTACTGCTACCAACGTTAAAAACGGCGGTCGCACTCCTGTAGCGGGTATTGTCCACGCTTTAACTTTGTTGTTGATAATGCTCTTCTTTGGGCAATACGCCAAACTTATTCCTATGTCGTGTCTTGCTGGCGTGCTCATTGTTGTGGCTTACAATATGAGTGAGTGGCGTTCGTTTGTGTCTATAACCAAAGGCTCTAAGTATGATACTGTTATATTAGTTGCAACGTTTTTGATAACCGTTTTGGTAGACCTTACAGTGGCAATTGAGGTGGGTATGGTGATGGCTTGCTTCCTCTTTATGCAGCGTATGTCAAAACAGTGTCAGGTGCTTACTGTTACCGAAGGTACCGACCCTTTGGAAAATTACTCGTTCTTGCCTCAGGGTATCGATGTGTACGAAATATCTGGTCCTTTCTTCTTTGGCGCAGCTAAAAAATATCGTGAAATTCTTCGTGGATTGGCGTCGGCTCACAAAGTTAAGGTGTTGGTGATTCGTATGCGCCACGTGCCTTTTATGGATAGCACCGGCATCAACAATTTTAGTGCGGTAATCGACGAGATTCACGCTGTAAATGTTACCATAGTGCTTTCTGGTGTCAACGAGAGTGTGCGTTCAGAACTTGAACGTTCGGGACTTGCCGACAAACTCGACAAACTTAATATCTGCTCAAACTTCGACATAGCTAAGGAACGCGCCAAAGAGGTGTTGCTTGAGATTGAAGGGCGTTAATAATAAAATAAGTATAATAAGAATGTGAAATGTAAGGACAGTGCTTTTTAGGCATTGTCCTTATTTTCTTTTTTGCTGATAAGTTTCTTTACGTGCTGCATCTGCTTTTCAAGTTTGTCTACTTCACGAGTGAGTTCGTCGGTAGATGATGACATGGCCTGGTTGTGAACCTCGTTTAGAGAGTCTACCACTATGCCAACTATCAAGTTTACAAGAATATAAGATGCAAAGAGGATAAACGTGCTGAAATATATCCACGCTAATGGGTTGGTTTCCATTACACCGAGCGTGATGTTCATCCAGTCGTCCATGGTCATCAGCTGCAAGAGTGTGAGAAATGTGCGGTGCAACGATGAAAAATGTTCGTCGCATTCGCCGTAAAGCTCCACGCCGGTGATTCCGTAAATATAATACAGTAGGATAAAAAACAAACTTGCCCACGAAATCTGCGGCAGCGAGTATAGCAGTGCTTGCAGCACACGTTTCATATTTGATATGCCCGAAGCTACACGCAATAGCCTGAGCTCTCGCAAAATACGTATTGCGCGTGCGCCCACAATGCCTTCTAATCCAGTAAAGAAGCTGAGCGACGATATAACAGTAACTATAAGGTCAAAAATGTTCCATCCTCGGTCTTCGCATGTGAAAAATTCCAACGGCTTTTTTCTGCAGAAAATTCTTATAACTATCTCAATTATAAAGATAATTATACTGATGTCGCAAAAATGGTTGAGCCATATTTCGGTAGGAGTGTTGTCTTCGGTGTAGGTCATTACGCCTGCGGCGATAGCGTTGAGTATGATAAGTATGGTGATGAACAGAGCGCCCGCCTTTTCGAGTTTTTCGCGGCGGTTGGATTTTTTGTTTAATGCATTTTTTGATTGCAGCGGAGCTGAGTTTTCGGCATCGTAGCCGTTTTTGTCGTATTGTTTGAGGTTTGTGCCTTCGATAAAAAGGCAATGGTCGTCGATGATTTTTACAAATTGCCCTATCTCTTTAGAATAGGTGTTGAGCAGTTCGCCGTCTTCGCTGTATGTCTTGTAACCATCAGCGGTTTCGGTGATGAAAAAATTTGATCCACTAGCGAGTATTTTGCCTTCTGGTAGTGGTGGATGTGATATTATTTTGCCGTCTAAACTGTAAATTGTTAGCCGGTTGCTGTCTTCTTTGATGTATGCTATCGCCATTTCATTATTTATTTTGACTGCTAAGATACGATTTTTTTTTACATAATTGTTAATTATTCTAAATTTTTTGCTCAGTTAATAGAAAAACTATAATTTTGATTGTTGTAATTATTACAAAAATTATTTGATACTATGGACAACTTTGTATTACAAAACGGTGTCGAAATACCCTCCATTGGTCTCGGCACTTGGGAAAACAGAGATGAAAAATCCGTGATAGAAACTATTTCAGCGGCAATAGAAATCGGTTATCGCCATGTCGACACTGCTTCTGTATATGCCAACGAAAAGTTTATTGGCAAGGCCCTCAAAAATGCAGGCGTGGATCGCCACAAACTTTTTATTACAAGTAAGGTTTGGAACACAGAGCGAGGATACGCCAAAACTATGCGTGCTTTTGAGCAGACTCTCAACGACTTGCAAACCGACTATCTCGACCTTTATCTTGTTCATTGGCCAGCTTCGCCTTCTAAATACGAAAACTGGGCTGAGCTCAATGCAGAAACATGGCATGCACTCGAAGACCTTTATAAAATGCAGAAAGTGAGGTCGATAGGCGTTAGCAATTTCTGGATTCACCATTTGGAGCCGTTGCTCAAAATTGCCAACATTATTCCTATGGTAAACCAGATAGAATATCACCCTGGATACCGTCAAAACTATGTTGTGGACTACTGCAAGGCGCACAATATGCTTGTGGAGGCGTGGAGTCCGCTGGGCAGGGGTAAGATGTTTTCTGTTCCAGAGCTTGAGCAGATGGCTGCAAGATACGGAGTTACGGTGGCTCAGCTGTGCGTTAAATGGTGCTTGCAAAACGGAGTACTGCCGTTGCCAAAGAGCACAAAGCCCGCCCGTTTGAAAGAAAACGCCGACGTGGACGGATTCACCATTTCTGCTGCCGACATGCAGATTATCAACAGCCTACAGATGGAAAGCAGCTCGGGTCAATTCCCCGATGAAATTGATTTTTAATATTTTATATTTTATACAACATGAAAAAAATTCTAATCATTTTTGCAGCGGTATTATCGCTGAGTATCTGTGCATCTAAGCAATCTATTGCGCAGACAGTATTTGGTGCAGGCAACCTCGGAATGAACATCGGCTTTGGTATTAACGATGCCGATGAGAATGTATTCCAACCTTCTTTTAACTATGCTCTGGACTATGGTTTACTCGACGGCATTATCAACGGCAAGGGTTCTATCAGCGGCGGCGGATATTTGGGTATTGCCCATGGTTCTAAGACTAATAACGGACAAACACTTAAACATACTGCATGGCAGATTGGTACACGTGGTGCTTTGCACTATCAGTTTATTCCTAATCTTGATACATACGGCTGTGTTTCTGTTGGTTATCTCCACTGGGATCATAAGTGGGACGATGGACACAATAGTTGGGATGGACACGAATTCAAAATTTTCCCAACAGCTGGTGTACGTTACATGTTCGGCACTTGCGGTGTTTACAGCGAACTTTCACCATGGAACGATGTCGCCCTTGTTAAATTGGGTGTGACATTTATTTTCTAAACAGAAATTACCAAATATATTGTAGAGACGTGCCACGGCGCGTCTCTTTTTTTTATGTTTTTTAAAAAAATATTCCTGCCGAAACCCTCAGCAAACAATCTTTGTCAAACCATTCTGTGCCAACATCCAACACATAATTGATACGGCGAAGAAATCCTGTTTCTATACCTAATGCTGTGGAAAATGTGGCGCTACCATTCTTATTCCCCGACACATCGGCATTGTAGCCTCCGTTGACGAATACTGCCGGCATTATGTTTTTTTTGCCCAAGGGACGTATCCTGAGGCTTGCCTCTATGGGAATGAATGTGTTGTCGGCTAAGACTACACCTGTTTGCGTGCCTACCGAAAAATGATTTTCTAAGTTGTAATAAAATGTTGCACGGATAAAAGGATTGTAATCTTCTGATTTGATATTGATTCCTGCTGCTGCTTTGGTGGTAAACCATCCGTCGTCGCTTTGTGCCGAGCAATTAATTGTAAGAAAAATCGCTAAAAATGCAGTAAATGTTGCTGTTTTCATAAAATCTCTAATATTTTTGCAAAGAAATAAAAAATCTGTTTATGCATATAACAATTTCAGAAGAATTTACAAAAGTATTTCCCGAATTTGCGGGTTGTGCGCTTACTGCCACTGTAAAAAACTCAGAGTCAGATGAAGACCTTTGGAAAGAGATTGCCACACTTTCAGATAGTTACCGTCAGGTTTTGACCGAGGAAACCATCAAGCAAATGCCTCCGATACACGCTACACGCGAGGCTTACAAAAAATTTGGCAAAGCCCCAAGCCGCTACCGTCCCGCTGCCGAGGCTCTGATACGTAGAATTGTAAAGGGGGAGGAGTTATATAAAATTAACACTCTTGCCGACCTTGTAAACCTTGCTAGCATCTACACTGGATACAGCATTGGCGGATTTGATTTAGATAAAATTCAAGGCGACCTTGTGCTTGGCATAGGAAGTGCCGGCGAACCATACGAAGGTATTGGTCGTGGTATGTTAAATATTGAAAATCTGCCAGTTTACCGTGATAATATCGGCGGAGTTGGAACTCCCACAAGCGATAATGAACGCACTAAAATTACTCTTGAAACCACAAATTTTCTTTTGCTTGTAAATGGTTACGATGGTAGTCGCGAGGGTGTAATGCAATGCGCCGAATACACACAGGAACTAATAAAAAAATATTGCAATGCAGAGCATTGCAATATTTCCCATTACTAAATTATTATAAAAAAGGATTTTACTTAACAACCGTTCCTGTAAGTTTTAGCTCATAAACATCGTAAGGTGCGTCTAACGACATGAAAACTGTGATAGATTTTTGGAACAATCCCAATTCTTTGGCATCGAAAACGGTTGAAATAGAGCCTTTTTGACCAGGGAGAATGGGTTTTTGGTCGTAGGTGAGTTTTGTACAACCGCACGAAGCTTCTGCCTTGTTTATCAAGATGGGCTTATCGCCTGTATTCTCAAAAGTGTATTCCACTTTTTGGGGATTGCCTTGCTTTATGTTTCCAAAATCGTATTCGGTTTTGTCCCATTTGATTGTAGCGGCCTTGTTTGTGGATAGCTGTGCATTAGATTGGTTGCCACTGTTGAGTAGCAAATCGTTCCACTGTGCCGATGCGCTGTTAGCCATAAAGAGTCCAAGCGCCAATATTGATGTTAAAAGAATTTTTTTCATTTTTCAGTAGTTTTATGGTTTATGTATCTATAAGACGTATCCAACATACTGTTTGTTGTACCGATATTTTTAAAAAATGTTAATAGGGTATTATGACGTTTGCGTGTCTAATTAATAAATGTAAAAAATAAAAAATAAAAAAAACACGATAAGTTAAAAACTTGTTTTTATCTTTGCAAGGAGATAAAAATATAATCATGTTAGGGTATGATAAAAAAATTAATGTCTAATCTTCACGCTCCCAAATGGGTGGTATTTTCAATCGATGTATTGATAATATGCGTGTCTATCTTGGCGGGCTATATGCTCCGATTTAATTTTTCTTTCGGAGAATCTATCCATCAGAATTTGTTTTATGCTTTTGCGCTTATAGTTCCTATTCGCATTATAAGTTTCGTTATATCAAAAACATACGCCGGTCTTGTGCGTTACACTTCCACCAACGACGCTATCCGCATCTGCGTAACTATTATTATTGGTTCGGTGGTGGCGGCTTGCTTTAATTTCCTTTTTGTTGAAACTAACCTTACCACCAAGTATATCCCCTTGTCGGTGCTTTTGATCGATTGTGTGTTGGCAGTGGCATTTATGTCTATTTCAAGGTTTGTGGTTAAGGCACTCTATTTCGACTATCGTTCGCATCAGAGCTCGTGCAAAAATGTGGTTATCTATGGCGCTAACGAGTTTGCCCTCACCACTAAACGCACTCTCGACCGCGATGCTGGTACTAATTACCACGTGGTGGCTTTCCTCGACCAAAGTCACAACTCGGTGGGCAAAAGTATCGACGGTATCAAAGTATTTCCTTTGGATAAACTCGAAGATCTTATTTATACTCAGGGCGTTACAATGCTTATTCTTTCTGAGCAACTGCCCAACACCAAACAAAAACAGTCAATTATTGATATCTGTCTTTCTAAAAATGTAAAAGTGCTTTCTACACCGAAAGTTAGCAACTGGATCAATGGTGAATTGAGTTTCAAACAGATACGTCAAATTAAGATTGAAGACCTTCTGGAACGCGACCCCATCAAACTCGATGAGATGGAAATCCGCAAAGACCTCGTTAACAAGACTATCCTCGTTACAGGTGCCGCTGGAAGTATTGGTAGCGAGATTGTCCGTCAGGTGGCAAAATTCAATCCTAAGACCATTGTAATTTTCGATCAAGCTGAATCGCCTCTATACGACCTTGAACTCGAACTCCAAGAAAAACTCAATTTCTTTAATTTTGAGATAGTTATCGGTAGCGTTACCGACCGTACTCGTCTTACAGCCGTGTTTGAAAAATTTCATCCTTCGGTAATTTACCACGCAGCAGCATACAAACACGTGCCTATGATGGAAAACAACCCCTCTCAGGCTATTCAAAACAATGTTTTCGGCACAAAACTCTTAGCCGATTTTGCAGTAAAATATAAGGTGAACAAATTTGTGATGATTTCTACCGATAAGGCTGTAAATCCCACAAACGTAATGGGTTGCAGCAAACGTATCTGCGAAATCTACACTCAATCGCTCAACAGTTGTTTCCCCACCAAATTTATCACCACCCGTTTTGGTAACGTGCTCGGAAGCAACGGTTCTGTTATTCCGAGATTCAAAGCCCAGATCGAAAAGGGCGGTCCTGTTACCGTTACCGACCCGAAAATCACACGTTTCTTTATGACAATTCCCGAGGCTTGTCAGTTGGTATTGCAGGCAGGCACTTTGGGCAATGGCGGTGAGATTTTTGTATTTGACATGGGTAAATCGGTAAAAATCATCGATTTGGCTAAAAAAATGATTAAACTTTCGGGATTAACTCTCGGCAAGGATATTCAAATTTCGTTCACAGGTCTGCGCCCGGGCGAAAAACTCTACGAAGAGGTGCTCAACGACAAGGAGACCACACTACCCACATCACACTCGCAAATTATGGTTGCCAAAGTTCGCGAATACGACTTTGCACAGGTTTCGGAGCAAATCAACCAACTTATCGGACTTGTAAAATGTGGCGACAACTTCAAGATTGTGGGTATGATGAAACGCATTGTTCCCGAGTTTAAGAGCGAAAATTCTGTTTACGAAGTGCTCGACAACAACCGCGAACAAGATTGCAACACTGCCGAAATATCACAGAACAACAAGGAGTTACCCAAAAATCAAAACCACAAAACCAACCAAGTTTTCCTCAACAACTCAACGGTGGTTTCCATCGGCAAGAAATTTTCGCTGATGAGGTAGTTTTTGACTCCAAAATATTATCAGATTATTTTGCGCTGAATTACAAAAATGTGTAATTTAGCGCAAATTATTTTTAAATAAATCTGATATGAAAAGCAAATTATTATTTTTGTCCGCAGCCACAGCCATGATGATGGCATCGTGTGCAGGTGGCGACAACAATGGCGGCAATGCCAACGGCACTGCAACTTCCGCCAAATCACCCAAGTACATATTCTATTTTATCGGCGATGGAATGTCCACACCGCAAATCAATATGGCTGAAAAGGCCGTTAGCGAGGAGGGATTTTTGGAATTTTTCAACCAAAAAACCGCTGGTAAATACAATCTTCAACCCGGAAAACTCAATGTTCGTCAGTTTACCGCAGCGGGACTTGCCAATACACACGCTCAAAACCGCTTTATCACTTGTTCGGCTGCCGCTGCCACTGCGCTCGCCACTGGCAACAAAACCGACATCAACCGCGTTTCGGTAACACCCGACGCATCTGCACCTTACCGCACCATTGCCGAAATGGCTCACGACAAGGGTATGAAGGTGGGAATTATTACAAGCGTAAGTATCGACCACGCAACGCCTTCGTGCTTTTATGCTCACTGTGCCGACCGCAACGAATACGCCCGTATCGACAGTTTTCTTTTGAAAACCAATTTTGAATATTTCGGCGGAGGCTTTGTCCGTTGGAACACCAAGCAGCACAAGGGTTTATACGATTATTTAGACCAAGTAAAAGCCGCCGGATATAAGTTTGTAAACACTCGCGCAGATTTCGACGCTTTGAAGGCTGGTGATGGTAAGGTGATTGCCACCATTGAGCGCACTTCAACCGATACTACAAGTCTGCCCGACGATGCTTCGTTGCCTTACAATATGGACCTCTGCATTCAAAAGTCCGAAAACGACCAAATTGTGCTTTCTGAGTTTCTTTCTAAGGCTGTGGAATTGCTCTACAACGACGACAAAGGCTTTTTTATAATGACCGAAGGTGGCAAAATCGACTGGACCGATCACGCCAACGATGCTGTAAGTAATGTTTACGAAACTATCGGTCTCGACCGTGCTCTCGGCGTTGCCCTCGATTTTTACGCTAAGCATCCCGACGAAACCTTGATTGTGCTCACTGGCGATCACGAATGTGGCGGCTTGACCCTCGGTTTTGCTGGCACAGGCTACGAATCAGCGTTTAACTATATGAAAAATCAGCAGATTACAGCATACTCGTTTTCCGATTCTGTAAGGGCTTATATGAAAAACAAGGCTTCGTTTGATTTTATCTTGAAAAAAATTGACGAGTACTTTGCTCTCGGCAACGAGGAAAAAGGTTTAAAACTTTCTGATTATGAGATAGAACGCCTTAAAAAAGCCTACAAAGTTCACCAAGATTTTGTTAAAAACAACAAAATAATGATTCCAAAAGAGGAATACAAACTTTATTACGGTTCGTACGAGCCTATCACTGTTACAGTTACGCATATTCTCGACAACAAATCGGGTGTGGATTGGGCAAGTTTTGCGCACACTGCATTGCCTGTTCCCGTGTTTGCAATCGGTGTGGGTGCCGACAATTTCAACGGCTACTACGACAACACCGATATTCCTAAAAAAATAATGCAATTGGCTGATTTA
>JAGCVU010000132.1 GCA_017962175.1 Bacteroidales bacterium
GTACCAACGGTTCTCCACCTGAGACAGTTACACCGCCCGACTTGATAAAGTTCTTATATTTCATCACTTCGGCAAAAAGTTCTTCGGGGGTCATATTGTATTGTGTGGGAGCGTTAACATCCCAAGTATCAGGATTATGGCAAAACATACACCGCATAGGGCAGCCTTGCATAAATACTACAAACCTAATTCCCGGACCGTCAACCGTTCCGAACGATTCTAATGAGTGGATTTTGCCTATCATAATTTTGTGCAATTTGTTTTTCCAAAAATAAACAAATTCATTTGAATTAGTTTATCTTCATTTAAAAATTTGTCATAAAAAAAAACATCAAGCACCACAATGATGCTTGATGCATTTTGATATACAAAATTTGTGTTTTACAAAGATTGGTTGATTGTGCGGCTGATAACATCCAATTGCTGCTCTTTGGTGAGTTTTACAAAGTTGACAGCGTAGCCCGAAACACGGATTGTGAGTTGCGGGTATTTTTCGGGATGTTCCATCGCGTCAACGAGAAGTTCACGATCGAAAACGTTAACATTCAAATGGTGTCCGCCGTCGGGAGTAAAGTAGCCGTCCATCAAGTTTACAAGGTTGTTTACCTGAGTTTCGTTGTCCTTGCCGAGAGTTGCGGGCGAAATTGCAAATGTGTAAGAAATACCGTCGTGAGAGTGCTGGAAAGGCAATTTTGCAACCGAAGCAAGAGCGGCAACAGCACCTTTGGTATCGCGACCGTTCATCGGGTTGGCACCGGGAGCAAAAGGCACGCCGGCAGGACGACCATCGGGTGTTGCACCTGTCTTTTTACCGTAAACCACGTTAGATGTGATAGTTAAAATCGACTGTGTGGGCACTGCGTGACGGTATGTTTCGTGCTGACGCATATACTCCATAAATTTCTCGGTAATCATAAGAGCAAGATTGTCGGTGTTGGTGTCGTTGTTGCCAAAAGGAACATAGCCAGTGTTTTCAAAGCCAACTGCAATACCTTTTTCGTTGCGAATAACTTTTACCTTGCCGTACTTAATGGCTGCAAGTGAGTCGGTTACAACCGAAAGACCTGCGATACCTGTTGCGCGAGTACGCTCAACGTGACCATCGTGGAGAGCCATTTCAAAAGCCTCGTAGTCGTACTTGTCGTGCATATAGTGGATGATTTTCAATGCGTTAACATAAACCTTAGCAAGCCAACGCATCATCTGCTCAAATTTTGCCATAACATCGTCGTAATCAAGATATTCGGATGTGATGGGAGCATATTCGGGCGAAACTTGCTCGCCGGTGATTTCGTCTTTACCGCCGTTGATAGCGTAGAGAAGACATTTTGCGAGGTTGGCTCTTGCACCAAAGAACTGCATCTGTTTGCCAATCTTCATCGGCGAAACGCAACATGCAATACCGTAGTCGTCGCCGTAGTCAACACGCATTAAATCATCGTTTTCGTATTGGATAGCCGACGATTTGATAGAGATTTTGGCACAATACTTTTTCCAAGCCTCAGGCAAACGTTCCGACCAAAGAATAGTCAAGTTGGGTTCGGGAGCGGGACCAAGGTTTTCGAGGGTGTGGAGCATACGGTAGCAAGTTTTTGTTACCAAAGTTCTGCCGTCGATACCCATACCGCCTTCTGATGCAGTTACCCAAACAGGGTCGCCTGAGAAAAGTTCGTTGTATTCGGGAGTGCGCAAGAAACGAACGATACGAAGTTTGATAACCATCTGATCGATAAGTTCCTGAGCCTCTTTTTCGGTGAGAGTTCCGTTTTTGAGGTCGCGCTCAATATAAATATCGAGGAATGTAGAGATACGACCGATACTCATAGCCGCACCATCTTGGTCTTTTACAGCACCGAGGTAGCCGAAATATACAAACTGAACAGCCTCACGAGCGTTTGTGGCGGGTTTGGTAACGTCGAAACCGTAGTTGGCACACATTTTTACAAAATCTTTGAGAGCCTTGATCTGCTCAGAAATTTCTTCACGCTGTTGAATCACCTCTTCGGTCATCTCCTGAATATCAAGACGATCGAGATAGCGTTTTTTCTCCTCAATAAGGTTGTCGGTGCCGTAGAGGGCAATACGACGGTAGTCGCCAATGATACGACCACGACCGTAAGCGTCGGGCAAACCAGTAATAATATGAGCGTGACGAGCGGCGCGGATGTCGGCAGTGTAAGCCGAGAAAACACCCTCGTTGTGGGTTTTGCGATAGCGTGTGTAAATATCTTTTGTGGCGGGATCGAGTTCGTAGCCGTATGCTTTGAGAGCCGATTCTACCATACGGATACCGCCTTTGGGGAAAATTCCGCGTTTGAGAGGAGCGTCGGTTTGGAGACCCACAATCACCTCATTTTCCTTGTCGATATATCCTGCACCGTAAGTGTCGATGCTTTGAGGCAGTTTTGTCTCGGTGTCGTAAACGCCTTTTGCGCGTTCTACCTTAAACATCTCTGTTAACTTGTTCCAAACTTTGAGAGTTTTTTCCGAAGGGCCTTCGAGGAAGGATTCGTCGCCGGTGTAGGGAGTGTAATTGTGCTGGATGAAGTCGCGCACA
>JAGCVU010000133.1 GCA_017962175.1 Bacteroidales bacterium
CTATTGCTAAACCAAGCGCTACCGTAGATATGAATCACCACGGGATAAGGTTTTTGAGCGTTTTTGGGAATGTAGATGTCGCAATTGTGATAAGCCTGATCATCGCCGGCATAGTTTACGTCGGCTATTTTGTCGGCGTTTTCGAGTTTAACTTCGCGGAACTGAAATCCGCCAAAGCCCATATTTTCGGGCTGTTGAGCGTTGACAGCACCTGCCGCAAACAGCGCAGAGCATATCAACAAGGGTTTTATAAAATTTCTTTTCATATTAATGCATTTAGTTTGGGCAAAGATACGAATAAAAAAATCCGCATAAAATGTTTTATGCGGATTTTTTCAAATTAATAATTCACGTATATTAGTTCATCACCTTAAAACTATGTTTTCCAAGTGTTACAATGAGAATGCCTGATACGTTGAGTTGGATTTCGTCGTGAGTTGATTTTGTTGTTGAAGTTGTTAAAATGCGACCATTGAGGTCGGTGATGGTGTATTTGGTGTCGGGCAAAGTTTCGATGTAGATAGTACCGTTGTAGCTCCATACTTTTGCTTCATCAGCATTTTCGGGAAGTGTAGCCACGGGGGTTGTACCGTTTTTGGTTAATGAGCCGGTAACTGTTAAATCGTTGTCGGGCATTGTTTCCGGCAATCCGTTCCATCCTGAGAATGTGAATCCTGCTTTAAAAGGTGTTGTGGGAAGTGTAATTTTAGAACCATACTCTGCTTTTAAAGTTTTGTATACCTCGCCGTTGAGCATATAGGTAATGGTGTGTTCGTTGCCTTTGATATAACCACGTACCACTAAATCGTTTTCAGGCATAGTTTTGGGCTCGCCTTCCCAACCTGAGAAATAGTATCCGGCTTCAACTGCGGGTGCAGCCAATGGTGATATTGGTGTGTTATAAGTCAAGTCTTTGATTGCTCTGTGTACTTGTCCGTTGAGGAGGTAAGTGAGAGTGTATTTACCGAGTTCGTATGCGCCTTTGATAGAAATTTTTTGTGCTGGCATTGTCTCTGGCAAATCAGTAGTTGGAACAAACACATAACCAACATAATGAGGCAAAATTTCAGATATTTTAGTATCGTAGGGTACTTGTTTAGTTTCAGATTTAGTTTCACCCTCAGGAGTAGTGTATGTAAGTTCACATACATAGTTGTTAGGTGTAAAACTTCCGTTGATTTCAATGTCTACATCAGGCATTTTTGCAGGAAGAACAGTATAACCTGTAATTGTCCAACCAGAAAAAGAATAACCGGTTTTTACGGGATTAGCTTCTATAACAATGTCGGAATTGTATACGCACTCGACAATATGATCCACTTCACCGTTTATCAAGTAAGTGATGGTGTGAGTGTTGATAACAGAAGTACCTTCTGCGGTAAAATCTTTATCGGGCATAGTTGTAGGCTGTGGATTCCATCCAGAAAAATGGTATCCCTCTGATACTGTAGGAGTGGGATAAGTAATTTCTGAACCATAAGCATATTCTATAGGATTGCCAAGTTGATTATTATCAAACACAAAAGTCACATTATGTTTGTTAATTTCCAAATTAACAAAGATTGTCAAATCAGATTTAACATTTTTGGAAAAATCATAGGTAGTTTCACATTTTTCATCGGAGAAAAAACCGGTAACTGTATATCCTTCAACAATTATTTGAGGTTTAGCGGCTGGTTTATCTTTCTTTGTGTAAGATTCTTTAATAACTTTGTCACCAGCCATATATGTAATTTTATAAACATCGTCTTTGCTAAGAATTGAAAAATCTATGGATTTCGCAGCAATAGTGTAATGTCCATTACTTACCGATTCTACTGTCACAGTACCAATACCTTCTTTGTTGTTGTGTGAATATTTTACAGTATATTCTGAAGGATCCACCTCTTTTGTACCATCGAATAATTTAACAGATGGTTCGGCTTTGCCATTCTCATCCAGCACACAAATATCAGATTCCAACACTATAATAGGATCGGTAAGTTCTCTCTTGTTAATACTAAATGTGGCTTTCTCAAAATTGATAATATAGTTAGGATGAGCAAGAGTTCCTAATGTAATATCATAATCACCAATTTCTTCACCTTCTGTTCGAGATAGTGCACCAGTAAATAAATTTTCGTCGCCACTAACAAAGTTATCAGAGCAATTGTATTTGATTTCGGGATCATCTTGACTATACTCTTTGGTAGTAGCTTCGGCTGTTACTGTCAACTCTATAGGTGCTATGTTTACGGTAAAAGTTTTTGTACCGAAATAGTCGTTGCCCTTACCTTTAAGTGTAATTTGGTATGTTCCGGCGTTTTTGATTGTGCCATATGGGATGATAGACGAAATGGTGTAATCAGTATTTAGGGTGAGTGTTTTACCATTGTATTCAGCATTATTAACGACTAATGAAATCGTTTTTCCAGAATAAGTATCTGTTGCTGGTGTTACTGTTATACTGCTATTAGTCATCGATGTCTTGAATAATGCTACGATATACACGTCGCCACATGTACCTTTTTTGATTGTTAGAGTTGAGCCTGTAGAACCTTGGGTTGACCCTCCATAACATTGATATCCTTTGTATTGATGATATTGCGATGAATATGAAGCATCGACAGTGAGTTTGATATCATCATCGTCGGCAGTACGTCTGTAGGATTTTAGGTTAACCTGAAAGTCAGATAAACAAGAACTTGGAACAGATATAGGATTAATATTATACTCGTATACAGAAAAGTATCCTGGCTTAGAAATATAAGGTTCTCCGTTATTATAATCAGTATCCCAATAATCCATATCGTCGATTCTTGCGTATGTTGATGATGTATAATATCCAAGAGTTGTTCCCGCAGCACCTTTGAGACTGGTACATCCTTTAAACATATCTGACGAATTTTTTACGTTTGAAACATTGAGTACATTATACCTATCGTACATCATAATTCTCTCCAAATTAGAACAACCGGCAAACATACCAGTGGTGTTTGTAGGCTTTTGGCTCATACTTTTGCCAAATCGTATTTGTGTAAGATTGCTACATCCGGCAAACATATAGCTATAATCTAAATGAGCTGAATTTCTCAAATAACACCTTTTATACTGATCGTTTATATCATAAAGATATAGTATCGAATTTAACCCAGTGCAATTGTTAAATAAATAACTTAAATTGGTGAGTTGAGATCCAGTACTTATTTTTTTCAAAAATTGTTCAGCTAGAGTATTAGGAAGACTTTTGCAACCGTCAAAAGTATATGTCACTTTTGTTAATTCAGATACATCCAAATTATCCCAACCTTCGATTGTTGTTAGATTCGTAAAACCTGCAAACCAATACTCCATACTAGATGGCGTTAAATATTTGAGATTATTCTTATTTTTTCCCGGTGTTGTAAACACCACTTTGGTAACAGTTTTAACGATACTTTTACCATACCATCCAGGTTTGTGAGTTATCACGCCACTAGTATTAGTCCACGCTGGCCAACAATCGGTAAAATCATTATTACATTGATGCCAGTGTCCATCCAAAAAAATATACAATACTCCATCGTGGAAAATACCATATTCTGTTCCTGAACCTACTGACGTAAAAGGATAACTAGCTGAACTATAAGTAGAATAATATAGTTTAGCACAATCTTTTACCCAGTTATTTTTGCTTGTAGCATTTTTTCCGAAGGTTTTGGGCTCTGATACGAAAATATTACGCAGATTTTCGCAATTATAGCACAAATTATCCATATTAGCCTTCGGACCATAAGGTCCGAAGGCAGTTAAGTCTACCCAATATAAACTCTTACAATCGCCAAACATAGTATTCATATCAGTGACTGAAGTTTTGAGTTTCCACTCATCCATTCCTCTTATCAACCATAGTTTTTCACAACCCTGAAACATACAGTTAAAATCAGAAATCTTAGAAACATCCATATATTGTAAACCGTCTACTATTTCAAGATTCTTAAAACCGTTGACAAATCTGTTAACACTTAGCGGTGTGAAGTTGTAATACGAACGGTCTACAATAAATTTCTTTACTTGGTCAGCAATAGCCAATCTTCTTGCCTGCCAGTTGCTGGGATAGGTCTCGTCGCACCGCCATATATTGCCAGAAGATGCGGTCGGTGTTGAGGAACTGCTCGCCCAACCTGATTTGAGCGTTAAAGTGCCAGTAGTAGGATCCCATTCAGTCCATTGAACATCCGTTGCTTTCGTCTCGTTTCCCGAGCATAGCACAATCATAAATGCAATTGCAAATGTAAAAAGAAGGCTGCGGCGGCCGCCTCCTATTCGAAATTTGTCGTGTATAATATTCATGTTAATAAAGTTTAATTATTGGTGTTAATAATTATTTTTCCGGATATATAGTTGCGGATGAAGGGGAAAAGTGAAAGCCAAACTGAGATATTTTTTGACAAAAAAAATGTTCCGAAAATGCGAACGTGTCACATTTTCGGAACATCTCAAAAAGATTATGTTATGTTGTCAGCGACTAAAACAGCGAGCAAGCCACTGTCAATCCTGCCATTACTACCGATACCATCGACATAAGTTTGATAAGAATGTTGAGCGAAGGTCCGGAGGTGTCTTTAAAGGGATCGCCTACGGTGTCGCCCACAACGGTGGCTTTGTGACAATCGGAACCTTTGCCGCCAAAATTGCCTTCTTCAACATATTTTTTTGCGTTGTCCCACGCACCACCGGCATTTGCCATAAATACAGCGAGAACGAAACCGCAGCTCAATCCGCCAATGAGCAATCCAAGCACTCCTGCCACACCGAGGAAAAGTCCTACGGCTATGGGAACGATAATTGCCAAAAGCGACGGAAGAAGCATCTCGTGCTGAGCTCCCTTGGTGGATATTGCCACACAACGCTCGTAGTCGGGATCGGCTTTGCCTTCAAGAATGCCCTTGATTTGCGAGAACTGACGGCGTACTTCCTCAACCATCTTCTGAGCGGCACGTCCCACGGCATTCATTGTAAATCCGCAGAACAGGAACGCCATCATTGCGCCGATAAACACGCCCACAAGCACTATGGGGTTCATCAGGTTGACGTTGTATGCGTTCATAAAGTCAACGAGTGTGGCTTGTGCAGCCGCCACTCCGTTGGGCAGGGCCTCTCCTACCCTTATGAGAGCCATCTTGATTTCCTCCACATACGATGCAAGCAACGCGAGTGCGGTGAGTGCCGCGCTGCCGATGGCGAAACCTTTGCCAGTGGCGGCGGTGGTGTTGCCAAGTGCGTCGAGCGCGTCGGTACGTTTGCGCACTTCGGGTTCAAGACCGCTCATTTCGGCGTTTCCACCGGCATTGTCGGCTATTGGCCCGTATGCGTCGGTTGCAAGCGTGATGCCAAGTGTAGAGAGCATTCCCACGGCGGCTATGCCTATGCCGTAAAGTCCGAGGCTGAGGTTGTGCGGAGTAAGGATGTTCTGAATGTCGAAGTTGATGGCGCAGAGAAACGCCATAATGATAGCCAAACCAACTGTTACCACAGGAATAGCAGTGGATGTCATACCCAGACCAAGTCCTGAAATAATCACGGTGGCTGGACCAGTTTCGCTGCTCTCAGCCACTTTCTGTGTGGGACGGTAGGTCTGCGATGTATAGTATTCGGTTGATTTTCCAATAATTACGCCAGCCAACAAGCCGCAAACTACTGAGAAGGAGATGCCCATCCAGTTGTCGATGCCCAATCCCCAGAGAATGAGGAATGTGGCGGCAGCAATAAGCACAGCGCTTGTGTTGGTGCCACGGCTGAGTGCGGCGAGAAGTTTTTTCATTCCAGCGTCTTCGTCGGTCTTAACCAAGAAAATGCCTATGATAGACAGCACCACGCCCACGGCGGCTATTATCGACGGTGCGAGCACCGCCTTTATCTGCATTCCTTCCACAGCGGATGTGGCAAACGCAGAAGCTCCTAACGCCATAGTAGCCAGGATACTGCCTGCGTACGACTCGTAAAGGTCGGCGCCCATACCGGCTACGTCGCCCACGTTGTCGCCCACGTTGTCGGCAATGGTGGCGGGATTGCGGGGGTCGTCTTCGGGAATGTTGTATTCGGTCTTGCCCACGAGGTCGGCACCCACGTCGGCAGCCTTGGTGTA
>JAGCVU010000134.1 GCA_017962175.1 Bacteroidales bacterium
CTTTTCTCAATGTTCACAGTGATATCTTCTTCCGTTACAATGATAGTTCTGCCGTCTTGGGGATATGTTGTTTCTCCCGAGAAGACTTCATCATCTTTAATGATACAGTGAGTTATAGACTTTACTTCGTATTTGAATATTTCATTGTCAGACGACTTTCCTTGTGCTGCAATGGAACACAATAATATTGACAGACAAAAGATTAAATGTTTCATAGCCGTTTTTATAAAACACTAAAATTTGATATTAAAATTCATTTTCTACCCTTTCCACATCATATGCAACGGCCTTACCTGTTGGTAGTTGAATAAAAACAGAATTCTTATCTGCGAGAAAAACAACTGTAAACTCCAAATTGCTGCGTATATCCTCAACTCTCATCATTAGCATACCTGTTTCCTCATCAAAAGAGCTGTCTAAGAATTTTGCAACAATTGCAGATTCCATTAAATCCCAATGATTTTTTGTATTACTAACTACAAATAAATTTGAACTAATAATCACATACGTGTTTTGATATATTGCACGTTTTTGTTTATGTGTCCCATTTTCAAATTCTTGTTCCGCCTTAACTTTAAAAGTTAATTGTGCATAATCTGAAGATTGCCCTCTAACAATAAAACTGCCGAGTAATATTGTCAGACAAAAGACTAAATGTTTCATAGTTATATTTTTAATTTGTTAATATTTAATTTATTACCACTCTTATATTTTATTTATAAGGCACATAAATATCCATTCGTTTTCCATCTTTACCAATGCCGTTTTTGCATTTTTCTTTTAGCACAACTTCTTCTGTTGTCGGGTCGGTATAAACAACTTTTTGTATATAGCCTTTTTTGATATTATAGACAGCCTTGTATGGTTGACCAGAGATTATCGCTTTGTTTTTGAATTGGCCAGAAAAAGGTGTGTCAGTATCCCCGTACTGAAAAGTCAAAGGAACAGACTCGGAATCAAACGATTCAACGCATTTTATATTTTGGTTAGGGAAATAATACTGCCAATTCCCAACACGATTATTTGATTTATACAAGTTATACTGACCTGAAACAATTGTGCGGTTTCTATTATCAATTACTAAATAATCTCCACTTTTTTGACAACGTTGTTTCAAATTAACGAAAGATTGATAATTAAATAATTCTGTATAAGATAAGTTTGAATAATTAAAATGATATTCGGTTATTATTTTCACAGTATCCTTATATTCAGTCACTTTAAGATAATAGTCGTTTGTTTTTTCATATTTGATTTCAGGATTCCCGTTATTGTCATAAGTCATTTCACTTTGTACGAATCCATTGTTAAAATCATCTACAACACTTATTTGATTATTGGCATATTTCGTTTGTTGTCCCGATAGTTTGTCTTGTTTGTAATTCAGAGTTTCTGTTTTTTCACCTGTTTCCTTGTCATAAAATTCCCACGTTCCATCTTTCTTTCCATCTTTATATTCACATTTTTTCTGCAATTGAGTAGAATTAATGAAATCATAATAAGTCCAAACGCCATCGCGGTTGCCGTTTTTGTACCGCCCCGAAGACCGATAAACTAATACACTGTCTTCTTTCCAATCGCCATTCCGTTTTCCATAGGAATAATCACCTTGTTCCAAAGTCTCCCCTAATGAACCGTGGCGTATATAGTACCCGTGTTTTTGCCCATTTTGATAATAACACGTATAGTCGATTGAGTCAGTTCCAAAACGCGGGATTCTGTAGGCTACAAGTTTTCCATCCAACCTCCCGTATTTATATGTTTTGACATACTTGAGTTTCATTACAAAAGATAAACCTCCGACAGACTCGTCATAAATTGTGTCTTTCCCTGTACCAAGGTCGTGAACGACCCCTCCTTTGGAAATAATTTCGTCTTCAATCACAAAATCGGGCTCATAGTATTTCCATTCGCCTTCTTTTTTATCGTTTATGTAATACCCCTCCGAAGTTGTTTGACCCATAAGATTTTTATATTCCCAGTGCCCGCTTTTGTAACCACTAGAATAACTTCCGTCAGTAATTGTTATGTAAGAGTTCTTATCAGCGGTTGGTGAGAAAAACAAATTCATTAAACTCGCTTTTACTTGATACTTGCCATCTAACTTCCCTTCTTTATATGAACAGAAAATCACAGAATCACCGCCAGTCCATTCGCGAGCGTCACCATTGAGAATGCCGTCGGAATATGTTGAATAGGTTAAAGTTTTCAATTGTTCTCCAACCATTACCTTTGTTTCCCAACGTCCATCTTTTTCATCTTCTTTATAATGTCCGCTTGTTTGTCCCCAAAGGTTGCCATCGTCATCGTATTCGTATTCAATATACTTCCCTTCATATTGGCCATTTTTGTAACAATACTCGTAAGTTTTCTTGCCTTCTTCGTTGTATTGAATAAACTGTCCATTCTTTTCCCCATTTGAAATGCATCCTGTGATTCGCGTTCTGCCATTGAGATAATAAATGGTGTACTTCCCATCATATTCACCATTTTTGTAGGTGAACATAGTTTTTTCACCATCTTCGCTGTATTCGGTAAACGTGCCGTTCTTTTCTCCATTAATGTAGTTGCCTGAACTTGTTATTTTTCCATTCTCGTCATATTCAACAAATTGTCCGTTTCTTTTTTCATTGACAATACTTCCTGTCATTTTTGTTTTGCCATTAGGATAGTAAATGGTGAATTTCCCCTCAAGTTTTCCATTTTTATAGGTGCAAACAGTTTTCTCCCCATCTTCAGTGTATTCGGTGACAACACCGTTTCTCTTGCCATTAAGGTAATTGCCCGAACTCAATACTTTACCATCCTCGTCATACGTTGTGAATGCACCATTTAGGGTTCCGTTTGTCCAATTCGAAACACTCTCAATTGAACCATTTCTAAAGTATTCAGTAGCTTTTCCGTTAATTTTCCCGTTTTTGAGTGTGTAACGGCGTTTAACGGTTGAACTACTATAGTAGTAATCAACCTTTTCACCGTTGTCTTCGTCATAAAGTCCGCTTCTCCTAATAACTATTATTGTGTATTTGGTATAAGTAGCATCGGTGTATTCTCGTTTTTCTGTTTCCATTGTTATTTTGAGCATAAATTGTTTGCTCTCATAAGTGGTTGTTATCTTGCCATCGTCCATATCACTGCCATTTTTTTTGTATCCATTGGTGGTAAGCGACGCATTTATGTTCTTATAGGCAGATTCTGTTGCGTCGTACAAAACCTGCTCAACTTTTTCATTATGTGTGAATAAACAAACCCACGCAGCGGCACGGCCATACGTGTTTTTGTTATAACCATATACAATAGCAACTATGGGCTCATTATATGCATAACTGCGTCGTGAGTCGTGGTATTCCCAGCCTTTACGCACTAATGTCGTATTGCCTGTTTCCCAATTAGACAGTTTGCATAGGTTTTGCAATTCAACCAATGCCAAATCTTGAGCAACGGAAGTAAGTGCAGAAAGCACAAATATTAGAGTGAGTTTTAATTTCATTTTGCCATTCTTTTAGTTAAACCATTACCGTCAGGCAATAAAAAAAGCGTGAAACTTAACTGTCTCCCGCTTCAAGAAGGTAAATTTGGCGTAACCTGTAATACACGAAATAAGTCAAGTCCACGCCAATGCGTGTTGAATGACTTCATTTCTCTCGTATTACTAAAATCGCCAAATTTTATCTTGAAGAAAGAAAAAGCCTAATGCTCTATTTTATTGTATTTTAATCCTTTTTAGTGTTCTTTGTCACTCCTTTTTTAATAATTAAACTATTGCCAAA
>JAGCVU010000135.1 GCA_017962175.1 Bacteroidales bacterium
AATCACAAAGAAAGCGACAAAAGTGTTGAATAGGTTGCACTCAAACCATACGAACAAAAGATTGTCACCAATATTCATCAATCCAAATCAGAGGTAAAAAATCAAGAAGAAGAGGCACAACAAGATATATTAAAGTCAACAATAGTTCTCATTGCTATAATAACTCTGCACTTTATCTACACAACAACTTGTACAAATGAATTAATATTTCATCTCATCTTTGTAGTTGCTGAGACAATCACCTTTTTTATAAGGAGAAAAAAAATACAAAACGGAAAAGAGTTACAAAACCAAAATAGAGACTACGGACCTATTCCGCAAACAATCAGCGACAAAATAGTCTCCATTCTGAGAGAAAGGGTGATGACATACGCTGAAAAAGAGGCTATTGTAGACGAAGCGGTAAAATTAGGAGCAAAAAGAAATATTGTAAACCAATTTATCAAACCAGCGATAAGAGAAGCAATTATTTTGCATAAATTACCGGGTTCGACACAATGCATAAAATGTCAAGAAAATATTCCCGAAGATTCGGAGCAATGTCCTTTTTGCGGTGATTTTCAGATTTGGCCAAAGATTCAGAAACTTACCACACTTGCACTCAGCGACCGTGTGCTCACAGATTTGGAACGCAAAACCATTGTAAACAAGGCAGTTGAATTGGGTATCAGCAGCGAAGAAATCAACCAATATCTCGACGACCAACTTAACTTGCGTTTGAAATACTACACCAAAGTAGATCTTCGCGACTGTCCGTATTGTGGTGCGCAGATTCCGCTTATTAGCAACGAATGTATGTATTGTGGCAAACCTCTTGAACATATCGACAATCGACCACCGCAACCAATAAGAATAAAAAGTGAAGAGGCTGACATTATCCGCAGCGAAAATCAAAGGGTGGAAACAAAACGTCACGGCATAAAACATTGTCCCGACTGCGGTGCTCCGTTTCCACTTATCAGCAATATTTGTCAATCCTGCGGTCACGTGCTCCACGAGCGCGACGAAAATAAATTCAACATCAAAAACCTTCTTACAAAAATAGAAGAAAGCATCCTAACGGCAACGCTCGCCCAAAAACCTTCGGCAAATGGCATAATATCCGATTATTTAGACATTTTTATAATGATAATAAGTTTGTTTACATTGTATTTAGGATATAATTTTAACGATAATATTTTAATATCTTTATCCATATTTGGATGTTCTCAATTTGTTTTAGTGTTTATTGCAAATATAGGTGCGCAAAAATCGACAATAATAACAAGCAACGAAGAATACTATAAGGCACAATACTCTTACGAAATGTATTCGCGTCAAGTGAAAACTCTCTATGGCGATGACCCAGAAGCAAAACCGTTGTTAAACCGATTTGCAGAGATTATCAATAAGTTGAAAGAAGATCGGCGCAAAAACCATTCGTTAATTGTACGAAATATGATAAAAATATTAATGGTAGTGTTTGGTATAATTATATCATTTTGTGTAGTTGATTATGGGCAACAACAATCAGAGAAGAAAAAATGGAGAATTTCCCCGGCAGTAGAAGATTTTTATGATAGAACCAAACGTCTTTCGCCATATCCAACAGGAATAGGAGTTGTGTATCAGTTAGAGCCTTATCTATTTGTCAATCAGGAGACAAAACTATATTTTGTTCGCTCATCACAAGAACATAGTACTTATAGATGGAAAATACAAAGAATAGAACTTGGTACATACCCAAACATAGACTACGACTCTTTGTTTATGAACAACACATTGAGTATTATATTATTAGACAGAAATTTAAGAAAGATAGATGAATTTGGTGACAACGTTGGCATACACAATTTTGAATACGCCAATCATAAGAAATCAAAAAACAAAAGAATTTACTTTGCTGATTTTTGGTCGGAAAAAACCTTATCTAACGGAAGTGATTTAGAAAGAATAGCCAATAATGCAAGATATTATACAATACAATTAATTCCTAAATAGGACTATGGACGATAAAGCAAGATTTCAAGATACATTAACACAATTGGAGCGACATCTTTTCGATTACAAAAATTGTTTTCCGAAAAATATTTGGCAGATGCTCAGCACCAACTTGCCGATAATTACTCTCATTACGGCTACGTACATTACCCTTAAATTGGTAGATTTCAACTTATTGTCCTTAATTGTTATTGGACCTATGTTTATAGCAATGATAATAGTACTATTAAACAAAAACTCAAAAAGTGCGTGGAAACAACTCATTTTAAAACGAGGAAATTACCAAAACGAACTTCAAAACATCAAAGAAAAAATACAAGCAATAGACATCAATGAATTTAAACAATATCCCGACGTAAATAATTATCTAAACACATTTTATCAAGAATTAAGAGACGAAACAGCACGGAAAAAGGCCTTAAAACAAAAATACAACCTAATAATAATTGGTATATATTCATTATTAATAATTGCAATATTACTAACATTTAAAATGGATTTAAGAATAATTAATATAGATAGAATTCAAGCCAAAAACATATTCGACAAAGAGGTATTCGAATCGCTACATATCACCAAAACAGAACCAATAGCCACAATTAAACCGCTCTCCGACGAATCCGTAAAAATTATTGGCGAAATTGTTCCGGGCTCAAAAAGTAAGAATCTATGTTTATTTTTAAACGACGAAAAATTAACATCATATATGCCAACTATAAAAGGCAGTAGATGCACTCAGTTTAGAATAATAATTACCGATTACAGAGGACATCCAGCCGACGGTATACCCCTTTTTGACTTTTCCCCCCAGAATAGAGATAGGGATAACGGACTCATTCAATCAGCCAATATTGCAACAAAATTAGAAAGTTATAAATACGAAACATTCCGCCGAGTGCGCTATCTACAAGAAAACGCCGATAATCTAAGGTATGTAATCGAAGGTTTAGATTAGCACCTCCTCAATGACACATTGATGTTTTTTCTTTTCGTCGTAGTTGATGCCGATGAAGAGAATTTTGCCGTGGTAATAGTCGAAGGCGTGAAAATATTCTTTGCTCTTGATTTGGGCTATGGCGCGACCGGGAGTTTTGTTTGACTTTAATTCTATAATCATCGGCGGATATTTGCTGTCGGCATGCAGAGGGGTATAAATCAGGTCGGCAATGCCATTACCGGCTGAGGTTTCTTTGAAAACGGTGTAATAATTCAAAGCGTCGATAAACGCCAAATAAACCGCCGAGGCAAGTGCCTGCTCGTTGTCGTAATTGCGGTGCGATGCCACATGGATATGACTGCGGTTGAGGGCTTTGGCAACTTCGCTACCGTTGAGTTGAAGTGTTTGTTGAAGTAATTCTTCCGAAGCCTTGATTATTTGGTCGGTAACACGGTAAGTTTTATCGTCTTCCAAAGCGTTGAACCATTCTAAACGAACTTCCTTGTTGGGAATACGGCAGGTTTGGGTGTTGTAGTCGTAAGCCAAATAGCCAAGGTGGGTCAAGTAGGTAAAAGCATCGTCCTTGTTGTTAAAATCGGTCATCGTGTTCATATATCGGCTCACGTTAACCTTAACATTTTCGCCCGAAACCATTTTTATTACGTCGTCTTTCATTCCCTTGAAATTGGCATTAAGGCGGTCGATAATTACCTGATATGATGATGTTTTGCTCCAATGACCTTCAAAACGGCGGTTCTTTATACTTTTTACCACCGACTCAGGATTGTAAATGTCAAAACCATTCTGACTATATCCCTGATACCAATTTTTACATTCGGTGTGATTGATTTGATATTTATCGCAGAGAATGGCAACTTCTTCGTCGGTAAAGCCAACATACTCAGACAATTCCTTTGCATCAATAATTGTGTATTCATCAAAATTATTGAGTTTGCTCTGCACCTTGTCGCGCACCACGGGCAGGATTCCTGTAATGTAGGCAAGCGAAATGGCAGGTTTGAGGGTATTGCTTTTAAACAAGCCGTTGAGGAATTCCAAATAATCGGCAAAAAGTTTAGGCGAAACATTCATCCGCACCAACGAATCGTACTCGTCGAGAATAATCACAAAAGTTTCACCTGTGGCGGCATAAACTCGCAACATACAATCCGCTATGGTTTCGGCACTTGACAAATCAACAGAAGGAAACTGCGTTTTAAACTCTGAAACAACAAAATCAGATAATTTATTAAGCATATTGTCCTTATCCTTGGCATTCTGATATTCGCTTGCAACGTCTATTGCAATAAAATTTAGTTTGTTAAGATATTTTTCGTAATTATCTGCCTTGGAAATTTTCAAGTTTTGGAATATCTCGCGCGAATTGCAACCCTTTGAGTAATAAGCGCACAGCATATTAGTAGCGAAAGTTTTGCCAAACCTCCGCGGACGCGACACACATATATATTGGTTGCATTTGTCGATAAACTTGTTTAATTCGCTAATCATCATAGTTTTATCAACATAAATATCGGCAGCCAAAATTTGCTTAAAGCCTACATTACTCGGATTCAAATAGATGCCCATAATATTGCGGTTTATTTTTCGGCAAATATAAAAAATAATTGATACATTTGCAAAAAAACTAATATGGATACTCAGCAACAGATACCCAAAGAGCAACTCCGCAAATGTCCATACTGCGGTGGACAAATACCATTGGTATCAAATGAGTGTCTTTATTGCGGAAAAAGTCTTACAAACATTACAAAATCGGCAGACGAGGTTACGCCAAACGATGAAGAAGAAATCAAAAACTGTCCCGACTGCGGTGCACCGTTTCCGCTGTTGAGCAATATATGCACATCGTGTGGACATATACTTCACCAACAACGCAGCAGCGAAATCAATATCACAAACCTGCTGGCAGGCATTAGAGAATGTATCCACCGAATCGAAAATCTACCAAAACCAACATTATTTCAAACAGTTATCTATTGGATATTTTACATAATAATATTCATAGATGTGGCTATATTCATCTACTCATTGATATTTGATAGTGTTTATTGCAGATTATTTAGTCTTTGTGGCTTAATAGGATGCGGACTGGCAATTATATTTCTGCAACATAAAAAATGGATCTTTGTAAATACAAAATCGCCTGTGCAGATTGCCGACGAAGAATACTACAAGGCAAAATATGCCCACGAAATGTATTTGCGCGAAGTTGAGGCTTTTTATGGCGACAACAAAGAGGCACAAAAACTATTAAACGATTATTCAGCACTCATCAACAATCTTCGAAATGAAAAAAATAAAAACCGTGCTAAGATATACACAATTATATCGTTATTTGTGATAGCCTTTATTGCATCCATTGTCATAATCAAGCACCACAAAAGCCACCCAACAGTAACACCTATAACTGTATACGACACTCTATACGTTACCAAAAACGAAGATGCACAAAAGGCTGCAATCAACGATTTTGCCAAACATTTGATGCCATATCCCCCGAATATAGGCGTAAGTAAGGAGTTAGAAGAAGTATTTAAAGCCGACCACTACGCCGACATAACATTTGTGGTAGCTCATCAAACTAACAATAAACTGGTTTACCGGTGGAAAGTTAACAACGTGAAAATTTCAGGGTATAGCTCGAAAGATAGTCTTGGAATAATATTACTCGACAAAGACCATAACCCTATAACAAGCCCATTGAGCGAAAGCGTCAAATCCTATTTTAGAGGCAAATTCAAAGTGGATTCATACGAGGATTTTTGGTCGGTAGATGTTACATCATCAATCGATGACTTGAAAAAAATAGCCGACGAAGCAATGTTTTACACTATAACAGCAGAACAATGAACAACGACAAAACAGAGTTTCGCATAATAGCATCTAATTTGGAAAAACTTCTGCTCGAATACAAAAAAACGTATCCAAAGAATTTCGGGCAGATTCTCCTATTGGATATTCCTATTTATGCATTGTTGGCAGCAGCGGTAGTCATTTTTTCTGTTATTCCATTTACATTTTTCAAGTATGCGATATTCGGTATTTTCATTTTATCTATTCCACTACTTTATTCACGCTACAAAGACTCAGAGATTAGAAAGGTAGTAGAAGAAAGACGACACTACTCAGAAATTCAGAGTAATTTAAGAGTCAAAATCAGACAACTAAAAGCCGACCGGTATTCAAAATATCCTGATGTTAAAATCTATCTAAAAAAATACAACAACGAACTTAAAGAAGTAGAGCGTCACAAACAAAAAATCTTGGATCTTTATCATCTGTTTGTCGCGGGCATTTTAGCACTATTTATCGGTGGAATTGTGTTAATATATCAACAACAAGGTCTAAAAGATTTCGACAAAATAGTTAACCTAATACCATCAAATAATAAATATGTAGCCACAATAAAACCACTTGCCACCAAAAACAATCCTTATATGGAACAATTGGGTCGCGACAATATTATTATAAAATATAACGAAGAACACTCAGTTTTCACCACTGACCTAAAAAAGGTTTGGATTCCAGCCAACATATATCTGCGGTTGATGATTACCGACTCATTAGGACATCCAGTAAACGGGATTCCAATTTTTATCTTCCATAAACCCGACTTTAATTTTCTATCTATAATTTCAATAGAAACATATATTGTAAACGGTCCCGAAGATTACAACTACGAAATCAACCGCCGCGTAAACTATCTTCACAAATACGGCAGCAATTTCAGGTATATTATTGAAGAATACGAATAATTCTTGAAGTTTCTACCCCTCCACCACCTTATCCCTCATCGCCTCGGGTAAAAGTTGGCGCACGGTGTCTACGCAGCCCAAGGGAACAACTATGCGCTCAATGTTGGGGCAATCTTCAAAGGCGTCTTCGCCAATCGACAGCAGTCCTGCGGGAAGGTTTAGGGTTTCGGCGTTGACAAGTTCCGCACAGGCGTAGGGCGCAATATTCTGAATAATGTCGGGCAGGGTTATCCACTGGTTTCCTATGCCCCAATGCGACACAAGAGTGTAAGTGGCGTAGTCGATAAGCATATTGTCCTCTACCATAAAACGTGGCGAACGCGACTCTACATTCAGCGCAGACACACACCCGGCGAACACTCCACCGCCTATCTCGTTAAGCGATTCGGGCAACACCACGTGGCTTAGTTGCGAACAGAATGCAAACGCCTTAGCACCAAGATATTCCAACCCCTGCGGCAGAATCACCTCGTTCAGATGCCAACTACCTTGGAAAGCCTCATCGCCTATCTCCTTTACAGTTGGCGGAAGTTCCAGAGTTTCAAGCGAATCGCAGGCATAAAAGGCGTTACAACTGATAAATTCAAGATTTTTAGACCAAGTGATATCTTTGAGAGCAACGCAGTGAGAAAACGCCTCTGCGCCTATCACCGTTACAGTGTCGGGAATCACAATGCTTTCAAGTTTTGAGCAAAGTTCAAAACTATTGTTGCCGAGATATTTAAGACTATTGCCAAGGTGAATATTTACAAGGTGGTCGCAAAGCGAAAAAGCGTGATTGCCAACCACTCGGACGTTTTCGGGCAGTGTTACCTCAGTGAGAAACTTGCAGTTGAAAAACACATAGTCGTCGATGATTTCGATTTCGTCGGGAACGGTAAACACAGAATCGGTGCCGAGATAAGCCATAAGCATTTTGTTTTTACGGTCGATTAGCATCTTGTTTTCAAACACCAATTCGGGGTCGTGCGAATCAATCTCCAAATTGTAACAGGCTCGAAACGCCCCCCACCCCAAAAGGTTCAAATCAGGCGGAATATTCACGTATTTGAGACACTTGCATCCTGAAAACGCACCGCCGCCAATCAGTTTTACCGATGGAGGAATTGTAACACGCTCCACACGGTTGCAGTTTTCCATATTGCCGTCGAATATGATAAACGCCTCGGCGCAGATAATCTCGGTGCCAGACTGAATCATATAGTCGGTTACATTGGGGTCGGTAAAGCGGATAAGTTTTTTGCCGTCGGGCGAATAGAGCACGCCGTACATATCCTTTACGGCAGTATCAAAATCCTCAGCGGTAGTGCCTGTGGACTCCATCATCGCGTAAAATTGTTCTTCGGTGATTTCTTCATTCTCGTCCATACAGTTATGTATCAGGGGTTAATAATATTTTGATTAATTCTTTACTTTAAAGAACTTGATAATCTCCTGCAAACGTTCCGACTGCTGCATCAGGTTGGAGCTGCTTGATGCCACCTCGTCAGAAATTGTGGCGAACTGCTGTATACCTGAATTGAAACGCTGCACGGCGGTATTGATTTGCGCTCCGCCTGTGGCTTGTTCGCGGCTCGAGGCGGCTATCTCGTTTATCAACACTGTGGTGCGCTCTATCTCGGGCAGCATCTTGGAGAATACGTCGCCAGTGAGTTTTGCCATATTCACTCCGCCTGCGCTCACCGAGTCGATATCCTTGGCGGCTATGGCGCATTTTTCGGCAAGCTTGCGCACCTCGGCGGCAACCACGGCAAAGCCCTTGCCGTGTTCGCCCGCACGTGCAGCCTCCACAGCGGCGTTGAGGGCGAGGATGTTGGTCTGAAATGCAATGTCGTCGATAACGGAGATTTTTTGGGCAATCTCGGTAATGGTATGAACAGTCTGGTTGGCGGCATCGCTGCACTTGCGGATATATTTGGCGGCGGCGTCCACGATGCTCTCGGTCTTGGCGGCGTTCTGGCTGTTCTGGTCGATCGACGAAGCCATCTCGTTGATAGCGCTGCTTATTTCCTCGGCAGAGGCGGCCTGTTCGTTGGCGCTTCCGCTCATCTGCTGGCTGGCGCGGTTCATTTCGCCGGCGGCGGTGGCTATAGCTTCCGAACTTTCAGATATTGAGCGCACTATGTCGGTGAGGGTCTCCTTCATATCGGCCATCGAATTGTTGAGGATTGATATTTCAGAATTGCCGTCGGAATGTTCAAAACTGGTGGTAAGGTCGCCAGAGGCAAGCTTCATAGTCTTGGCGGTGTTGTTGCGCAGACCTTTGGTGATGATAGATGTGCAAGTAAACAGCGCAATCACCACCACGCCCATCACAATAAACAGCAGTGTGAATCCTACCACACGCATCTCCTTGGTGGCGGCTTCGATAGTATGGGCGCGTTTCGACGAAGAGAGCTCCACTATCCGGCTAAGCTCCTCGGTGCGGGTTTTGAGGTCGAGACATAGCCCGGGCAGCACAAACAACGCCTCACGCATGTCGATAGACGCGTTATACACCACTGAACTTTTTGACAAGTAGTTTTGCTTAACTTTGGTAATCTGCGAGTATTCGCGTTTGAGATCGGGGTCAAAAGCAGTGTTGGCGAGGTTCTTCTCTAGTTCGGCGTTCTCGTTAAGATATTCTTCAAGCAGCTCGTTGTTGTTGGTGATAACCGGGAGCGAAAGCAGCTTGTTGAGCAGCATATTGCGGCGCAGCTGCTCGCTTGTTATCGCATATTTGGGATTTGACTTTATTCGCTTGTAAAACTTTGCCACGCGGCTCTCGTAATCATTCTGCATCACCACTAATTCGGCGTTGGCGTCACCTGTTTGTTTAAACGTTCTGTCAACGATGGCAAACATGCTGTCCAAAGTGTTGAACATTATCTTAACCGAATCGTACGCCACGCTCAGCTCGGGCGGAACACCTGCGCTCTCTACCAAATCGGCAAGTTTGGAGAAATTATTGTCGGTGGCGGCAAAGGCGTTGATGGCAGCCTGTTGCGACACCTCGTCCAAAGCGGCGGTGTTGAGCAGGTCTTGAAAAGCCATACTGGTTTTGCCTAAGTCGTTAACCAAGTCGTTGGCCGAATGGAGCATAGGCACATATCGGTTAACAAGTTTCTGGGCGGTATCGTTGATTGAGCCTAACATCAAAATTGGCACCACAGCCATCACTATCAGCGGAATCACCGCCACGGCAAAGGCAATGCCCAATTGAGTTCTAATTTTCAAGTTTTTGAATTTCATGGTTGTTTGTTGATGTGTTTTAATAGTTTGAGGCAACAAAAACTAAGCCGAACTCAAAAACGAAACCTACAAATATATAGTTTCGCAAAAAAACAAATTGCAACTAAAATTGAATAGTTGGAATGCTAAATTGGTTGTTAAATACAAAGTCGATAGTGGTGGTGTTTTTGTCAATCGGCTCAAAAAATAGAGCAAAATCGGTTTTTGATTTGGGTGCAATGCTAATCTCCTTGGGCGACATTGGCAAGCCCGAAGCGTTTTTAAGGTAGAGCTTTTTGCCATCGACAGTCAAGTAACAATCTGTATTAGATGCTGCCAAATTATAATCATTCTCAGTGCGATTGTGAAAACGGCAATACAAAATGGTTTCGTCGGTGGTAATTTCAACATCACGCACCACAAACGTTTTAGCACTATCAGCCACAGGACGCGGCAATCCGTCTTTGAGCGATTGGCGCTGCATTTTTAATCCAAATATACCTAAATCATCTTTTTCCACAAAGTCGAGAGTTTCTGTAGAGTTGGGTATAGCGTCAAATTCCATACTAAAATCAACCGCAGTGCCTATTCCGCCCGGAAAAGTTTCAGGCACATTGCGCAATCTACCTGATTCCAAATTATTTACACCTTCGGCAATAGTATATGCTTTAATAAGGTTGTAGTTTTTACCATCAGCCGCTATATGCAACGAAGGTGTATGAGCAGCCGGAACTAGTTTAAGAGTGTCGTCGGTGAGGTTTACTGCGTGAAAATCTATTATTGTACGGCCGTCTTCCACTCTAATTGCCTTAATGTAAGCCAATCCATCGTTTAGATAAGTATTGTTGCTATACTCGGGAAACAAAACTTCGATATCATCATATTTATTTACATTTCCTCTAAATTTGTAAATCACCAAACCAATAATTACCGCCAAGGTAATAATACCCAAGCCGAAGAATTTTAGATTTCGCATCATCGACTTACGTCGGCGTTCGTCGGCAAAAAGCGATTTGGGAGTGTCGATGTAATACTTTTTGATGTCGGCTACGAAACCGCTCCAATCTTCATTAGAAGCATACGAATAGTTAAGGGCACTAAAAAACGGATAGAGTCCCAAAATATCGTCGAAATAAAAACCATTTTCAAAAGCCGCATTTTCGATACCCGAATGTTCGCGCGAATGGTGACGTTCCACCTCCTCGTATTCTTGTTTCATATCGCCCCAATAGTGTTCGAGTTCGTAAATGTAATTTGAATCCGAAAGGTTAAAATCGCCACTCTTGACACACAGTAGGCGTTTGTTGGGATATTTCTTAAGGGCTTTTTTGATTTGTACAAATTCGTACATACAGTGCATTGAGCGGAAATACTTGTCGGAAAAAACAAGCACCACCACTTCGCTGTTCCATCCTATTTCTTTTTCAAAATCGGAAATACGGTCGCCGGCACCTATATCGCGTTTATCCAAGCGATATTCGATGTTTTGCGCTTCAAACTCTTTTAAAATAGCGTCCACACAGTCAGAAATATGTTCCCAACCGGGTTTCTTGTTGCTGTTGCGGGCGTAAGAAAAATATACAGGACGCCCTACATTGATACAGTCGCCGTTTTGAGTGGATGTTACAGTATTTTGTGATGTTGCTGACATAATCTTAAGTTTAAAATTTGCAATGCAAATATACAAAAAATAACAAATAATATGCTCTCAAATTAAAAAAATAATCGTATTTTTGCAAACAACGGCATACAAAAAAAAGAGCCACTATTTTTGTAAACAAAAAAACGGATAAAAAAATGAAAAGATTAGTATTATTATCAGCATTCTTATGTATTGCGTTTAGCACATTGGCGCAAGACATCGACTTTGAAAAACAAGAACAAAAAGATACTGCTATATCGATTCCGCCCGCAGTAGAAAATTTAAGGCTTGCTTTTAGTCTTAAGAGTTACGGCTACGAGCACAAAAATCCGGTGTCGCTAATTATGGCTGCTCAAATTTTAAACGAAAACGGATTTGAATTAGACGAAATCGATTCAGAAAAACTTCTTGAAGATGCCAGAACCTTTGCCAACGGCAACGAGCACTTATTGGCAATAATTGATATGTCAGACACCGGCCCCGTACGCGGCGCACTCGGCGAAGAAAAATACACCTTTGATATGGTAAGTAAATATTCCACCGACACTTATAAAGTAAAATTTAAAGAAAATAAAAGAGCAGTAGTACAAGTAAAAGGCGTTGGACTTACCGACCTCGACCTATATATTTACGACAAAAACGGCAACCTCATCACCTCCGACACTTCCGACTCCGATAATTGCGAATGTACATGGATTCCAAAATGGACCGGCGAATTTACCATCCGAATCAAAAACCGCGGAGGTTTTTACAACCTATACTATATGCAAACCAACTAAACTTTTATGAAAAATCGGGATGTTTTATTTTGACTCATTAACCAACAAAACTATGAAAAAATTATTTGCAATATTATTTATTTTGATTTTGCCGATATGCGTGTGGGGGCAAAACGACGAGGCAGAAATGCTCTTACAGCAAGGGAAAGAACTATTAAACGCAGAAAAATATGAAGAAGCAATTCCATTTTTTGAAAAATGTTATAGTTTAAAAGGAAAATATTCTGCACAAGGGCTAGAATCTCTTTTCTTATTATCGAATTGCTATAGCATTACAAGAAACTTTGCAGAATCCATAAAAAATGGAAATCAATTATTAGAAATCTGGAAAGAAATGTATGGCGATGATAATTATAATTATGCTAGCACATTAATTCTTTTGTCAATGAATTATCATTACATTGGCAACTATCAAGAAGCCATAAAACTTGGCACTCAGGCAGTGGACATTCTTAAAAAGGTGATTGGCGAAGAAGATCCTGATTATGCTTCGGCATTGAATAATTTGGCAGTATATTATACTACGATAAGCAACTATCAAGAAGCTATCAGACTAATCTCTCAGGCAGTTGATATTTATAAAAAGACTCTTGGAGAGGAGCATCATGATTATGCTATGTTGTTAAACAATCTGGCCACATATTACGCTTATCTTGGTAACTTTCAAGAAGCCCTAAAACTAAGCACTCAGGCACTAAAAATCTTAAAACAAAATCATATGGAGCAACATTCCGATTATGCTGTGGTGTTGTCCGATATGGCAAAATATTATAATGACCTTGGCAACTATCAAGAAGCCATCAAGCTTAACACTCAAGCTTTGGAAATACAAGAAATGGTACTTGGCAAAGATAATCCTGATTATGCTTATATTTTGAATAGTTTGGCAACCGATTACAAAATGATTGGCAACTATCAGGAAGCAATAAAACTTGGTACTCAGGCTATGGAAATCAGCAAAAAGGTGCTTGGTGAAAAACATCCTGATTATGCTTCGTCATTGAATGATTTGGCAAATTATTATTGTGCCGTTGACAACTATCAAGAAGCCATAATATTACGCACTGAGGCTATGGAAATCCAAAAAAAGGTACTTGGTGAAGAACATCCTAATTATGCTACGTCGTTGCACAATCTGGCGATTCATTATGCAGAACTTGACAACTATCAAGAAGCTATCAGACTTAACTCTGAGGCGATGGAAATCCGAAAAAAGGTGTTTGGCGAGGATCATTTTGCGTATTGTTCATCTTTGGTCAATATGGCAAAATATTATTTCTATGCAGGTGAATATGAAGAGGCTTCTAAATATTTAAAACAGACTTATAATAAATACGAAACATTAGTTTTGAAAACTTTTGCTTATTTAACAAATAAAGAACGTTCGTTATTTTGGAATACGTATTCTGACTTTTTTAATGATCTGCTGCCTCGATTTGCAACCATTCAACCAAATTATACACTTAAAACTTATGCTATCAACGGTCAATTATTGTCAAAAGGACTTCTTTTAAACGCCGATATTGAAATTCAAAACCTCATTGAAACACAAGACAACGACCAATTAAAAACTCAATATTACAAAATAAAACAAGACCGCAAAATTCTCGATGAACTATATCAATTACCTATCAACAAAAGAAAGATGAATGCCGATTCGCTTTCAAAAGTTATCGACAACGAGGAACGTAATCTCGTAGAATCATGTCAAGAAATCGGAGATTATACCAAAAATCTTTCCATCAAATGGACTGATGTTCAGCAACATTTAAACGACAACGATATAGCCATAGAATTTACTAATTTCACAGAAAGCGACACTTCTAAAAATTTCATTTATACCGCCCTCATCCTCAAAAAAGGAATGACCTGTCCTGAACTCGTGGAATTAGATTATTCAGAAACCGATGCAGTAGATTACACCACACCAGCATTATACAACAAAATTTGGGAACCATTAGAAGAATATCTTGATGGCGTTCAAAACGTCTACTTCTCCCCTACCGGCAAATTTCACAACATCGGCATAGAATATCTTCCCGATGAAAACGGTGAAATCTTTGCAAAAAAATACAATGCTTATCGTCTGTCATCTACACGCGAACTTGCCATCGAAAGAATCAAAAACCAAAACAAAAAAGCATCGGTTTACGGAGGCATTGTCTACAATTTTACTCAAGACGACTGGCAAAACGTGAGTGAAGATGCTGAACGTGCAGGCATAACATTCTTAAAAGGTGCAAAAGTTGAATCTGAAGAAATTACCAATATTCTTAGCGAGAACAGTTTCAATGTTGAATATGGCACCGACAAAGCCGCCACTGAAGAAAGTTTCAAAAAACTTTCAGGCAGCGGAATAAAGATTCTCCACATTGCCACACACGGTTTTTACGAACCAGAAAGCAAAGAAAAAAGTTTTGCCGATATGCTCTCTATTGGCGACAAAAACTCCCAAGAAGACCTCTCGTTGAGCCGGAGCGGATTATTTCTTGCCGGTGCAAGTTCTGGTCTCGACCCAGAACAACGCAAATACATCCCCGATGGAGTTGACGATGGCATACTCACCGCCAAAGAAATATCACGTATGGATTTTAAAGGATTAGATTTGGTAGTGCTTTCTGCATGTCAAACAGGATTAGGCGAAGTAACCAGCGAAGGCGTATTTGGACTTCAACGCGGTTTCAAAAAAGCCGGTGCGCAAACAATTGTAATGAGTCTTTGGAACGTGAGCGACAAGCCAACCAAAGAACTTATGACAGAATTTTACAGAAATCTTGTTGCCGGCAAAAGCAAACGCGAAGCCTTTATCTCCGCCCAAGACAAAATCCGTCAAAAATACATCAACCCCAAAATGTGGGCAGGATTTATTATGGTGGATGGAATAGAATAGATTTTTAAAACATATCACATAAAGTTATGAAAAAAATATTTTTATTAATATTATTGGTTTTGCCAGTGATAGCGCTGCCGCAGAGTAAGGAAGCTGACAAAGTATACAACAAAGGTGTTAAACTTTACGAAGCTAAAAAATATGAGCAAGCTATAACATTTTTCAAACAAAGCGATTCGTTAGAAAAGGCTCAATTACATGAAACCGATTCTAACTACCACCGTAGCAAACTCAAAATTGCAGATTGTTTAGGAGGAATAGTTGATAACAAAGTCGAAAATCAAAACTTATCCGAAGCTATTAAGCTCCAAACTGAAATTGTGCAAATTTTCAAAAGTATTTTTGGTGAAAATCATTATATATACGCCAATACTCTAAACTATCTTGCGTATTACCATTATTTGATGAACAACTATACGGAGGCAATAAGAACAGGAACTCGTGCGTTGGAAATATACAAAACAACATTAGGCGAAGAACATCAAAATTATGTCGGTTTACTCAACAACCTTGCACACTATAATTCAGATTTAGGCAACAATACCGAGGCAATTCGCCTTGAAACCATTGCATTGGAAATTCGTAAAAAAGTTTTAGGCGAAAATCATCCAGACTACGCATTATTACTCAATAACCTTGCTTACTACTATGCACACACGGACAACTACGTCGAGGCAATAAAGCTTAAAACAAAAGCAATGGAAATATTAGGTAAAGAACATCCAGATTATGTCACTTTGCTTAATGACCTTGCCTTCTACAATTACAATATTGACAATTACGCAGAGTCTATCAGGCTTGGAACTATGGCGATGGAAACATACAAGGAAGTCTTAGGTTCGGAACAATATGAGTATGCCAATTCATTAGACAACCTCAGTGTCTACTATTCCGCAATTGGCAACTACATTGAAGCTATCAAGTATGGAGCCAAGGCATTGCAATTATACAAGAAAATATTAGGCGTAGAACATCCTGTCTATGCAACTGCACTTGACAACCTTGCAGATTACTATTCTAAAATTGGGCACTACTCTGAAGCTATCAGATTTGCAACTTTGGCTATGAATATTAAAAAGAAAAACTATGGAGAAGGGAACCCCGACTATGCTATTTCACTCAGCCACCTTGCCTATTATAATTACATAATTGGCAACTACACTGAGGCAATCAGATATGAAACAATGGCAACGGAAATAAGTAAAAAAGTATTCGGCGAAAAAACTATTGAATATGCCAATACTCTTAACAATCTTGCATCTTACTATTCCACAATTGGTAATTTCACTGAAGCCATCAGCCTTGTAACTAAGGCTATGACTATTAAGAAGGGTCTCTTCGGAGAAGAACACCCAGAATATGCAACTTCGCTTAGCAACCTTGCAGTCTACTACTCCGAAACTGGCAACTACACCGAAGCAATCAGACTAGAAAAAATTGCTATGAATATTAGAAAGAATGTTTTAGGTGAAGACCATTCAGAATATGCCACTTCGTTAAATAACCTTGCATACTTCTATTCAGAACTTAGCGATTACTCTGAAGCCATAAGGCTTAGTACCATTGCAATGGAAATCAAGAAAAAAGCCTTGGGCGAAGAACACATTGAATATGCTACTACATTAGGAAACCTCGCATGTTTTTATTTCGAAAATGGGAAATTCGAAGAAGCTACCGAACTTGGAACACTTGCAAAAGAAATCAAAGAGAAGATTTTAGGTAAAAATCATCCCGACTATGCAATATTGCTAAGTAACCTTATTTTTTCATATTTAGCTATCAATAAATATGATGATGCAATTAATTATACCAAGCAAACTTACAAATGTTTTTCATCAATTATCTTGGAATATTTTTCTTCAATGACAACCAAAGAACGTAGTGATGTTTGGAAACAATATTCAATTTTTTTCACAAATGGATTGCCTTACATCGCCGTTCAACATCACGATGCAACATCAACTACTCTTGCATACAATGGTCAAGTTTTATCCAAAGGTCTGTTATTGAACGCCGAACTTGAAATTCAAAAAATCTTGGAACAAAGCAACGACACTACATTCGTAAACCTCTATTATAAAATCAGACAAGATCGTGTAATTCTCGACAACCTTTACCAAATCGCGCCCGAAAACCGCGAAATGGATGCCGATTCGTTGGCAAAGGTAATTGACCGCGAAGAACATATACTTGTGCAATCTTCAAAAGAACTTGGCGACTATACCAAAAATCTTTCGATTAATTGGACTGATGTTCAGAAAAAATTGAAAGGAAACGATGTAGCAATAGAGTTCGCAAGTTTCACAGATGATAAAAATCTATCAGTATACATCGCCCTCGTCCTTAAAAAAGGAATGACCGCTCCCGAACTCGTATTATTAGATTATTCTGATAACGACACAATAGATTACACCACAACTACATTATACAACAAAATTTGGAAACCATTAGACAATTATCTCCAAGGCGTTCAAAACGTCTACTTTTCCCCTTCTGGCAAGTTCCATACCATTGGAATAGAATATCTAAGCGATGATAGCGGCGAAATCTTTGCCAAGAAATACAACGCTTATCGCTTATCATCTACCCGCGAACTTGCAATAGACCGTGTAGTCAATCTAAACAAAAAAGCCTCTGTTTACGGCGGCATAGTCTACAATTTTACCCAAGACGATTGGCAAAATGTTAGCGAAGATGCCGAACGTGCAGGCATCACATTTTTAAAAGGAGCAAAAGTAGAATCAGAAGAGATTACCAATATCCTCAGCGAGAACAGTTTCAATGTTGAATATGGCACCGACAAAGCTGCTACTGAAGAAAGTTTCAAAAAACTTTCGGGCAGCGGAATAAAGATTCTCCACATAGCCACACACGGTTTTTACGAACCCGAAAGCAAGGAAAAAAGTTTTGCCAATTTGCTATCGTCCGACGATGAACATTCACAAGAAGACCTTTCGTTAAGCCGCAGCGGATTGTTCTTCGCTGGAGCAAACACCGCTCTTGACCCTGAACAACGCAAATACATTCCCGAAGGCGTTGACGATGGCATACTCACAGCCAAAGAAATTTCGCGTATGGATTTTAAAGGATTAGATTTGGTAGTAATGTCGGCATGTCAAACAGGATTAGGCGAGGTAACAAGCGAAGGCGTTTTCGGACTTCAACGCGGATTCAAAAAAGCCGGAGCTCAAACCATCGTAATGAGTCTCTGGAAAGTGAACGACAAGCCCACCAAAGAACTTATGACCGAGTTTTACCGCAACCTTGTAGCAGGCAAAAGCAAACGCGAAGCTTTTATCTCAGCACAAGACAAAATCCGCGTAAAATACATCGACCCAAAGATGTGGGCAGGATTTATAATGGTGGATGGAATTGAATAATCTACCGTTTCACCACCTCAATTTTCTCGTTGAGCGGATTATCAATATTTAAGTTTGTGATCTTGCCATTCTTCCATTCACAATCTACGGTAATTCCGCCACGAGCTTTGAGGCCGCGGAAATGTCCACTCTTCCACTCGTCGGGTATGGCAGGAAGTATGCGTATTATCCTTGTGCCGTCGGGTTTTACCTCGTGACTTTGCAAAAGCATCTCCATAATGCCTGCGCTGCCGCCAAAATTGCCGTCGATTTGAAACGGCGGATGCGAACAAAACAGATTGGCAAACGTACCCGCGCCATCGCCCGAATACGAAATGGTGTTGCCCCATTGGTCGGGTGCGCAAGTGGCAGTACGAACGGGTTTTAAAAGGTTTCTAAACAAACGGTAAGCGTGGTTACCATCGCCGAGACGTGCCCAAAAACATATTTTCCAAGCCATCGACCATCCTGTGCCATAATCGCCGCGACGTTTCAAGGTTTCTTTGGCGGCGGCATATAATTCGGGCGTGTTGATTGTGGTGCCGGGATAAAGTCCAAACAAATGGCTTACATGGCGGTGTGTGGGCTCTATCTCCTCGTAATCTTCCATCCATTCTTGCAAATAGCCGTTGGGCGAAATCTTCATTGGAGGCAGTTTTGCGGCGGTAGTTTTCAAAGTTTCGGCATAATCAGCATCAGTGTTGAGAATCTCAGCCGCTTGACTCACAGCCGAAAAAATCTCCATACAAATCTGGGTATCCATCACAGGACCGGCGCACACACAGCAACGTTTGCCATTAAAGCGAAACGCATTTTCGGGCGAAGTGCTCGGACCCGTTACCAAATAGCCGTTGTATTCCAAAAGGTTTTGACGCAAAAATTCAGCCGCACCCTTAATCACGGGGTAAACGCGCTGCAAATATGCCGTATCCTTAGTAAAGAGAAAATGCTCCCAAAGTTGCAACGAAATCCATGCGCCGCCGGTGAATGTGGCACCCCAAGTAGGATTTTCGGCAGGAGCGGTAAAATGCCAAGCATTTGCCAAAACGTGTCCAGCCCAACCACCTGTACCATAGAAAGTTTTGGCGGTTATTTCACCCGATGGTACAAGTTCCTCAACATATCGTGTAATGGGTTCGCTTAAATCCGAAAGATTGCCCGTTTCCATAAGCCAATGATTCATTTGTACATTGATATTCAGGTGATAATCGCCATTCCAAGCGGTGTGGAGAGCATCTGCCCAAATACCTTGAAGATTTGGCGGCAAATCGGCGTTAACACTCGAACAAATAAAGAGATAACGCCCAAATTGCAAATAGAGCGCGGCAGAATCCACATTAGCAATTTCGCCGTTGCTATCAGCCTTGCCCATTGCCACATCCACACGGTTGAAATATTTCTGATATTCGCGGATATGATGAGCTTCAAGATTGTCGATATTTTTGGTAGCCTCAGTTAAAACATTATCTACATAACCACGAAGCATTTCATAATCGCCGTTGTCTGCCACGTTGTTGATAATTTGACGATAATTGGTGCGGGCATAGATTAATATAACAGCCTCATTATCGGAACGTTTAGCCACCTTAGCCTTAGCAAAAAACTTAACACCGTCTTTGCCGGGTTCGCCGCTATCTAACATTCCCGACATGGTGGCAATATTGTCGTCGTGGTAAAACACCTCTCCCCCACTCCGCTTAAAATCAAACGAAAACTTCAACGGCGCACCTTTGGTTTCAAGTTTTACCACAATTACGCCATCGGCTATTGATGTAAAGTATGTCCGCTTAAACGTAGCCCTCTTGCCGTTATAATTAAAAGCAAACGCGGTGTTAGCCACAGCATTATTTAAAGAGAGTTTTCGACTGTAATCGTAATAAGCCGTATCGGAAAACATCTGAGAAAAATCAATTTCAAACCGTCCAAGCGTTTGATAGCAACCATAACGCGGATTTTCGCCGCCATTGCCGGTGCAGGTAAAATGCTCTTTCATAAGCTGTTCGGCGGCAAGATTATCGCCTTTGAGAAGTTTTTTGCGAATTTCGGGAAGATATTTCAATGCATCGCGGTTACTTGGGTCCCATTCAGAGCCGCTCCACATAGTTTCCTCGTTAAGCACAATGGTTTCTTTGGTGATTCCGCCATCGGGCATAGCACCAAGCGAACCGTTGCCAAGCGGCAAAGTTTCCTCCCACATAGATGCAGGATAGTTAAGATTAATATCAAGATAATCAGACTGTTTATCTGTCTTATTTGAACCGCAGCTTAAAAGCAAAGTCAACGGCAAAAACCACAATATTTTCCGCATAATGAATAAGTTTTTGGGGCAAATATAAGGAAAAAATCTTACATTTGCAGCAATAAAAACGCAGCAAGCAAAGGCATGAAAGATTTTGCAGCAATAGATTTTGAAACGGCAAACAACGAACGCTCGTCGGTATGTTCGGTGGGCATTGTGATTGTTCGCGATGGGGAAATTGCCGATTCGTTTTATTCGTTAATTCAGCCAGAACCAAACTATTACAACTATTGGTGTTCAAAAGTTCACGGACTTTGTAGCCTCGACACCGACAATGCACCCGTTTTTCCAAAGGTATGGGCGCAAGTAGAGCCAAAAATAAAAGGATTGCCTTTGGTAGCTCACAATAGCCGTTTCGACGAAGGTTGCCTCAAAGCCGTTTTTAGAGTTTATCAAATGGATTATCCTGATTATGAGTTTTTTGATACGCTTAAATTTTCGCGTCGAGCATTTCCCAAATTAGCAAACCATCAGCTCCACACCGTTGCCGCCGCCTGTGGTTTCCACCTCCAAGACCATCACAACGCCCTTGCCGATGCAGAAGCTTGTGCGTGGATAGCAAGGGAGATATTATAAAATATATTATTCTCTAATTATCAACAAATTACTATAAAAAAGGAGTAAAATACACAGGCATACAAACCGTTTCGCCGTCTTTATAATAGTCCTTGGTGTATAGGAGAATCCTCTCCCCTATTCGCGAAGAAAACTTCTTGCAAAACTCGTCTAACGATTTGTGAGTTTTATAACCAGAAGATTTAACTTCGAGAGGAACTAATTTGTTGCCACGAGAAAGAAGAAAATCAACTTCATAATTGTGTTTTTCGGTTTCGGTGGGAAATGTATAATAATATAATTCGTTATCAGAAACCCTGAGCATCTGAGCCACAAGGTTTTCGTAAACATATCCAAGGTTAGCCTCCAACTTGTCGGAAAGAAGTTTATTATAAATTACATTTTCGGTAAAAGCCTTATCCCAAAAAGCGAGGGTTACAAAAAGTCCGGTATCAAGTAGATACATTTTAAACGCGTCCATGCTACGGTTCATACCCAATCCCACGCGGGGGTCAGTAGCATGAAAAGCCAAATCTACCGCCATACTTTCTTTCATTTCATTTATTAAAACGGCAATATCATCGGTGCGTTTGCGGTTGATGGCGGTTTCAACAAGATACCTCGAAGCGTTTCCCGTAAGTTGCGACGGAATATTCTTAAAAATCATCGAGGCTCGACCTGTCGGGTCTATTTTCATAAAATCACCATCATACAAGTCGATAATATCGCGTTTTATGCGGTCAACCTCTTGCAAGTTGTTTTTTGACAAATACTCGTTCACCGATTGAGGCATACCGCCTACAAGCATATAAAGCCTTAAATCACGCATAGTTTTTCGGTGAGCCGGTCCAAGCGGAAGACGTTTTTCGTAAAACATACGCAAAAACTTAAATCCAGCTTCATTGCCCGTAGCCCAAAGAAATTCCTCAAAGTCCAACGGATGAAGAACCAATTTTTCTTCTTCACTCGGAATTATGATATTTTGAACGTTTTTCCTTATTGAAATTAACGAACCTGTTTCTATATAATCGTACCTGCCGTCTTTTACCAAATGCTTTATAGCCTGACGCGCAGGAGGAAAATTTTGAACTTCATCGAATACAATCGCACTTTCACGATTATACAACGTTATACCCGTTTCCTGTTGTAAATTCATAAAAAAATAATCCAAGCTACTTAAATCATCGAATAGTTGCATTATTTTCTTGTTCTTTGTGGAAAAATCGATTAGAATATAAGACTTGTATTCATGTTTAGCAAACTCCTCTACAAGGGTAGATTTACCCACACGTCGAGCACCTTTTATCAACAATGCAGTAGAGCCATTGCGCTGTTTCCATTCCAACATTTTGTCGTATAACTTACGCTTGAATATCATAGCCAATTAAGTTTTTGATTAACAGCACAAAAATAAATAAAATATTACTTTTCTCAAAATGTTTTTTGCCAAAAATCGAACTTTTCTCAAAATGTTTTTCGTTAAAAATCGAACTTTTCTCAAAATGTTTGAGAAATTTCCCCTCCCCTACTTATCCTTTCTTCCAAAAAATCTCAACAAAAACATCGTATCCATTATGGCATACACCAAATACACCGACATAAAGAATATCACAAATGGCATGCGGGATTCTTGGGCAATGTTGACATATGCCGACATTAAAAACACAAAATACAATATCAACTTCAATACCGTAGAAAGCATAAAAACGCCGGAGAAATTAGCAAATTTGGAATATTTGGGTCGAGTGATTACCAATGCCGATAAAATGCTAATAGCGGCAAAAAAAGCCGGTGTGGCAAACACTGCCCACGATGATTTGGCAGGTATTATCAAAAGAAAGATTATTGCGGCTAAAACTGTGCATATTGCCGCCACTATAATGTATTTGGTTAATTGGTTTTGCATTTTCACTTCTTAATTATATTCTTGATAAACAAATATATACCCGCCGCCACCGACAATAATGATGCTACCACAGTGATAATGGGTTTGGTGGCAAAATAATCGTCTGCCCAAACACCTGCCAATACACCTATAACAATTACGGCTGCCATCTCAAAGGCAGCCGTAGTGTATTTTGCAACGTCGCGGAGGTTGTCGCTATCTTTTTTCAAGATTTTACTTTTTAATTGCAGCGTTAGCAGCAGCTGAATCTTTAGAATCCATCTGGCATGTGCCGGTGAATATAGCGCCCTCTTCGATAATGATTTTCGACGTGTCGATGTCGCCGTGTACAATTGCGGTATCTTTGAGCTCAAGAAGTTCAACTACCGAAAGCTTGCCATCTACCTTGCCGCTGATGTTTGCCACCTTGCAAGATATTTCGCCTTCTACCACGCCCGATTTGTCGATTACAAGACGTTCGGTAAGGCTGATGTTGCCTTTGAGTTTGCCGGCGATACGTACACTGCCGTTTGACTTGATTTCGCCTACGAACTCTGTTCCAAAGGCGATTATGCTCGTATTATTTACTTGGTCTGTTTCAATCTTTGCCATACGTTAAGAGATATTAGTTAATTTTTCGGCGCAATTTAGAAATAATTTTTCAAATTGTGCTACTCTTCGGGCGATTTTATTTCAAAATCTTCCATAAATTTGGTTGTGTACTCTCCAGCACAGAAACGCGGGTCGCTCATAAGTTGCAGATGGAAAGGCGCTGTGGTCTTTACACCTTCTACCACGAGTTCAAACAATGCACGTTTCATTTTGGCTATGGCTTCCTCACGAGTTTGTGCTACGGCTACAAGTTTTATAATCATTGAATCGTAGTACGAAGGAATCTGATAACCTGTATAGATGTGAGTATCCACCCTTATGCCGTTGCCGCCGGGAAGGTGCAAACCTGTAATTTTGCCGGGACATGGACGAAATCCGTTAAACGGGTCTTCGGCATTGATGCGGCACTCAATAGCGTGAGCCTGAGGATAATAGTTGCGTGTGGAGATTTTGGCTCCGGCTGCAATGCGAATCTGTTCTTTAATAAGGTCAAGATTGGTAACTTCCTCAGTAATACCGTGTTCTACTTGAATACGAGTATTCATTTCCATAAAGTAGAAATTGCGGTGAGCATCTACAAGAAACTCTACTGTGCCTACGCCTTCGTATTTGATAGCACGAGCGGCTTTGCAGGCTGCCTCTCCCATTTTGTGACGAAGTTCTTCGGTCATAAAGGGCGAAGGAGTTTCTTCAAGAAGTTTCTGATGACGGCGTTGAATAGAGCAATCGCGTTCCGAAAGGTGACAAACGTTGCCATACTGGTCGCCGGCAATCTGAATTTCTATATGGTGGGGTTCTTCAATAAATTTTTCAAGGTAAACGGCGTCGTTGGCAAACGATGCTGCGGCTTCTTGACGGGCTGCGTTCCAAAGGTGTTCAAATTCGTCTTCGTTGCGAATAATGCGCATACCTTTGCCGCCTCCGCCTGCTGTGGCTTTAAGCATTACGGGGTAGCCAATGCGTTTTGCCTCGGCTTTGCCTTGTTCCATGGTTTCGAGCAAACCTTCTGTACCGGGGGTAACGGGTACTCCGTGCTCTGTCATGGTTTTGCGGGCAGTGGCTTTGTCGCCCATCATCACAATTTGCTCGGCAGTGGGACCAATAAATTTGATTCCGTGCTCGGTGCAAATGCGTGCAAATTTGGCGTTTTCAGAAAGAAAACCATAACCGGGGTGAATAGCGTCGGCGTTGGTAATCTCGGCAACTGAAATCAACGCAGGTATATTCAAATACGACTTTGACGATGGCGGATTACCAATACATACAGCCTCGTCGGCAAACTTCACGTGGAGCGAGTCGCGGTCGGCGGTGGAGTATACTGCCACGGTTTTGATGCCCATCTCTTTGCAAGTGCGGATAATACGCAGGGCAATCTCGCCACGATTGGCAATTAATATCTTTTTAAACATATCCTATTCAGACTTAATTAGGGTTCGATAAGGAAAAGAGGCTGGTCAAACTCTACAGGAGTGCCTTCTTCTACAAGTATTTTAGCAATTTTGCCCGAAACTTCAGATTCAATTTCGTTGAAAAGTTTCATAGCCTCAATGATGCAAAGTACCTGACCTTTGGTAACTTCGTCGCCTACATTCACATAAATAGGTTTGTCGGGCGAAGGACGGCGGTAGAATGTTCCTACCATAGGAGCCTTCACTGTGAGGAATTTTTTCTCGTCGGCTTGGGCGTTTTCGCGATACTCTATGGGAGTAGTTGTGGTGGTAGCAGCTGAGATAGGCGAACCCATCTGTTGAGCCATACCCGAAATCATAGGCATCTGGAAAGCGGGCATTTGAAAGTTTTCACCATGGGCGATATCTTTGTCGCCGGCAGGGAATTTTACGTTGAGTTTCATGTCGTCGGTCTGAATGTCTACTTCTGAAATACCGATTCGAGAAACGGCTTTGATAAAATCTTGTACTTCCTTTAAATTTGCCATAATATGTTTATTTTTTTATTAATATTCAAACTAATTTACTGTATCACTACGAGTTATAAGCCCATTTTAGGTAAAGAGCACCCCATGTAAAACCTGCTCCAAAGGCCGAAATAATGATATTGTCGCCTTTTTTGAGTTGTTTTTCCCACTCGCAAAGACAAATGGGAATTGTGGCAGAAGTGGTGTTGCCATAACGCTGTATATTAATCATTACTTTTTCGGGGGGCAATTCCATGCGACGTGCAGTGGCATCTATAATGCGAAGATTTGCCTGATGCGGCACAAGCCATGCAATATCGTCGGCGGTAAGATTGTTTCGTTGCATAATTTCTGCCGAAACATCTGCCATATGGGTAACAGCTGCTTTAAACACTGGTTGACCTTCTTGGTAAACAAAATGTTCGCGGTTTTGGACAGTTTCGATAGATGGCGGACGTAGCGAACCACCCGATTTCATATGCAAATATTTTGTACCAGAGCCATCAACGCGGAGAATGTAATCCAAAAGGCCGAAATTATCGTCGGTAGGTTCTAACAACACAGCCGCAGCACCGTCGCCAAAAAGCGGACAGGTTTTGCGGTCTTGATAATCGGTAATAGCCGACATTTTTTCGCTACTTACCAAAATCACCTTTTTTTCTACACCCGATTGAATAAACTTAGAGGCTGTTACTAAGCCGTTTAAAAAGCCGGAACAAGCAGCATGAAGGTCGAACGAATAGGCATTACGCATACCTACCATATCACAAATTTGGATTCCCGAAGCGGGGAATACCATATCAGGAGTGGTAGTGGTACATATTACCATATCGATTTCCATGGGGTCGAGGTTCTTTTTTTGTAAAAGATCCTTTACAGCCATAGCACCCATAAAAGAGGTGGCTTTGTCATTGTCTTTGAGTATTCTGCGCTCCTTGATACCTACGTGCGAAGTAATCCACTCATCGCTCGTGTCGAGCATCTGAGACAGTTCGTCGTTGGTGAGCCGGTACTCAGGCACATACATACCTACCCCGGTAATAACAGCGTTTGTTTTTGCCATAAAGAGAATTTTTCTGAAAAAAACAAAAAAGACAAATGTAGGAACATTCCGCAAAGGGCGCAACATTCCGCCATCTGTCTAAATTTCATTCTGTTGCAGCATAGGCTACTCGGCGGCAGCGGCTGACTTGTCGATAGCGAGTTGGCCTCTGTAATAACCACATTCAGGGCATACTGTGTGCGACTGGATAGTTGCGCCGCAGTTGCTACATTTTGTAAGAGTGGGAGCTACCGCTTTATAGTGGGTTCTTCTTTTGTCTCTTCTCGTCTTCGAGGTTTTGTGCTTAGGATGTGCCATTTTTAATAATATTTAATACGTTATACCTTTTAATTATACAATTTCAAAATTCATAGTTACGCAACTGATCCCATCTCGGGTCGGTTTCTAATACATTGTCGTGCGCCTCAAGTACTTCGAGGGTAGCGCTCATGTCGGGGTCGCACTGTGGCAGTCCGTCAATCCCGACGGGATGCACGCGCCTTGCCGGAACGCTCAGCACTATATATTCATATATATGGTGCGCGAGGTCGAGTTTTGTCTCTTCGTGCGAAAGCACGATTTCGTCGTCGGCTTCGGCTGGATCGCTTGTTTGGTCGCCAAATTTAACGTTGAGTTCAAAATATCCTTCGATAGGAAGGTCGAACAAACCAAGACAGCGGTCGCATTCCACTTCTACAGTTCCTTTGATGTCGAACTCAAACTTGAGCGCGAACTCCGAAATATTGGCGGTAATGTCCACATCGACTTTACCGTTTTGGAACTCCGATTCGGCAAAAAGTGCGAAAAAACTACCGTCGAGATGATATTTCATCTCGTGGCGTCCTGCTGACATCGTTTTGTAATCTACTACAAAGTTGTTTTTCGCCATAATCGTTATGATGTAGAAATTGGCGCAAAAGTAAAAGGTTTATTCTACAAAAACAAAATTTTTAGTTAAAATTTTTGCATATTCTGACGGTCGGGCGTTTCTTCGGTGATAATCTTGGCTTTGACAGCATCTGGATTGTCTTCGCCGGTCTGGAACTGAACGTTGCTTTCGGGCACAGCCACGCTTATCACTTTAAACGGATGATTGTCGTTGTCGTATAGTAGGTTGAATGTTTCACGGAATTTTACGCTGCCACGGTTAAAGTAGCGAACTTTGGTTTTGCCGTTGATAATCTCGTTCCAGAAGAGGTCGAATGTAACAATTTCGCCTTTGGTGAGGGCAAGCACATCGCGAATGTTGTGACCCACAATATCGTTCTTTTTGTATCCTGTGGTGTCGAGGGTTTTGTCTCTAAGGTCGAGAACCACGCCTTCAGTATCGTAACGAGTGATAATTGATGTTTGGGCAAGCACGTCGAGAATTGCCACAATCTCGCGTTCCGAAAGGCGAACCTCGTCTTGAGCTTTCTTAATATCTGAATACGATGCGGCAATCTCTTTCTCACGGCGGGCAAGCTCGTTGCTCTGTGTGGAGAATTTATTGAGAAGGTCGGCACTATTGATGTTTTTCTTGATATTAGAAATTGTAGACGCGATACGTTCTGCCACGTTGTTGAAAAACTGAATTTGATAATCGGCAATTTCTTTTAGCGATGCAATTTCTATTACGCCGTGAACTTCGTCCTCAAATTGCAGCGGCACAAGCAATAGACACGATGGTTTCTTTTCGCCCAAACCCGATGTAATATAAAGGTATCCTTCGGGAACGTCGGTCATATAAATGGTCTTGCGTTCAATAGCGCAACGTCCTACGAGGCTTTCGCCAAATTCCACAGTAGTAGTGAGTTGTTTTTTGCGGTCGAATGCGTAGGTGGCTTTCTGCTCCAATACTTTTTTACCGTCGCGATCTTCCGACACAAACATAGCGCCTTGTAGAGCTCCAAGGTATTTTACAAGGTAACTTATAATTTTGAAGGCAAAGTCGGTGATGTCGGCGTTGTTCATTCGGAGAAATTCGCCAATCTGTGCCAAGCCTTCTTGAGCCCATGAGAGTTTTTCGTTTTCTTCGATACGTTTTTTCTCCTCAACTCGGGCGTGAAGAAGGTTTTTCTGCATCTCTATAAGCGCAGAGTCGAGAGCGTTGTTTTCGTCGTGACTGTCGAATGTGGCTTCAAGGTCGCCCCTACCCATACTTCGTGCAAATTTGGTGGTACGCATAATACGGTCGGCAAGGAAGTTGACCGAATTATATAGTTTTTGAGTTTCCTCGTCGCTGGTTTCAAGTTTGGTTATCTTGTCGAAATCGCCGCTACGAAGTTTCTGAAGAACGCCGTCAACCTCGCGCATAGGTTTAGTGGCAAACGACACAAACAAGTATGCGAAAATGGCGAGAAGGAAGAATCCAAAAAATGTTAATATAATAAAGGTGTTAACTCCGCTAAACGCCTTATTGCGGAATTGTGTATAGTCGATTTCGTATCCAAGTGCCCAAGGAGTGGTATTGTCTTTCACCTCTATGGGGTAAAAACTTATGTGGCAATGATCGCTCTGCGAAAAGTCAAACAAACCTATATTACGGTCGGGATAGTGATAGTCGATACTGCGGAGAGTACCGTCGGACAGCTGACGAGCAAGTCCACCTGTTTGGTCGATGTCGGCATAAGCATCTTTAAAAAAGGTGTTGACGTAATCAGCATTGGGGTGAACAGCAATTTTGCCATTATTGGTGATTATAAACACATTGCCTTCAAGTTCGAGCGACTGACGGTTGAGCAGTTCTTCAATTTTTGACAAAGGAATCTCCACAGCCACAGTGCCGGCAAAAGCACCGGCAACTTCAATTTTGGTGGCAACAGCAAAACAGTAACGCACCTCAGTACGCATAAACGACTCATTGCTGCTTACATACATATTTGTGAATAGGTTTTTAACCGTTCCCGTTTTCATTTGGTAATAAGTTTCGTCGCCAATTTCACCTTCAAGGTCGAGAGTATCGGTGGTGATATAAGGCAAACCGTCGCGTAAGTAAGAGCGCATTACAAATCGTCCGTAGGGTTTAAACCATTCCGGATTTACCTCAGAATATTCCCAAGTAACCACAAACGAACTAAATTCGGGATTTTCGGCAACCAAATTGCTCAACGACTGCGTAATATACGGCATCATTTCGTAGCCATACTTTTCGTTGGCGGTAGCAAGCATATTACTAATAGTGCTTGCCGTTTTGATAGTGGAATTGATATAGTCGGATATTTCCACCGCCTTGGTTTTCGATAGCGCTGCGGTTGACAGCGTGGTTTCGCGGATGGTAGATTGATATTTTCCGTATATAAAGATAGATAGACCCGCGCCGTATATCAACAGCATCACGAGCACCAAGATAATTATGTTTTTATTCTTCCTATTCATAAAATGCTATATTTTTGACGCTTATAACAAAAGAATACAAGCAATTTTCAAACCATAATGCGCTGTTTACAAAAAGGGCATTATAATTTTTTCCAAAGATATAAAAAAATGACAAAAGGAAAAGATTTTTTTTGAGAAAAAAAATGATAAATTATTTTCGTTCAATCTTCCACCCGTTAGGAATAAACCCTTGACCACGTTGTTCGGGCAATGCTGCCGGACAAATGAATGTGCCTTCCAAAGCTACATTATCAAGCCACGAATGAGTACCAAACGGACAATTGGTGCCTCCGTCAAAATCGTAATAGAGTGTTTCGCCCCAATACGAAAAATCAACCGAGATGTTTTTTAGGTTTATGCAGTCGATAAACATGCGTGTAAAACAGCCTTTTGACAACACTGTAGCTTTGATTTGCGGAATAGTAACAAGACTTGAGCAACCCACAAACATATTGGAATAACACCAAGGAGCTAAAATGTTGGCTGGTAATGTAGGTACTGTAGTTAGGCTGGCACAATTGAAAAACATTCCGTTGTAGCATGCTGTGGACAAAGATGTGGCAGGTAAATCCGGTGCTGAGGTCAAATTAGCACATTCGCTAAACATCCATCTATAGCAGCAAATAGCAAGATTAGTGGCAGGAAGTTGCGGCGGAGTGGTTAAACTCGAACAATCCCAAAACATCTCTTGATAGCACCAGCCGGATAATGTGGTGGCAGGCAGTTTTGGAGCAACCACAAGACTTGAACACCCTTTGAACATAGAGTAATAACAGTTTTCTGCCAACTGAGTGGCGGGCAACTCAGGCGCCACGGTTAAACATTTGCAATCGGCGAACATACTTTCGTAGCACCCTTCGGTGAGTTGTGTGGCAGGCAATTGTGGTGCTGTGGTGAGTGGGCAACCTTTAAACAATCGTGTGAAACAGTAATCGCAAGGAATAGAGGTGGCCTCCCCTACCCCATCGATAAGTGTCATAATATTGCCGCTACATTTAAAAGTGTCGGAAACGCAGAAATGCAACGAGTGAAATGAGTCTTTGTTGATGCCGTCGGGGTTGATGCCCTTAAAATATACTCTGCAGTTTTCGGTTACATAAATAGAATCCAAATTGTTCCACACCTCTTTATCAAATGAGTATTGTATATCAGGATAAACAGCACTTCGTTTCTTCAGCGAAATCGACGCCCCCGACGGGACCTCAAAACAGAGATAATCGGGTTCTGAGGTGCATGATGATAACATCACAACTATAGTTAACAAGAATGCGAGCGAAGTTTTCATTGTTATAGTTTCTTAAATTTGGATGCACAAAGATAAAAAAAATTTATCTCATTGCCGAAACATAAGGACGGGCGATTGCGTATAAAAAGATGTGTTTCATGTTCGAGAATACTTCTTTTTTTAGTTGTTTAATTGAAAGCGGGACAAGTTTTTATGGCTTGTCCCGCTTGTTTTTTCATCAACTAAATACCGCCCTGTTAGTGGCAGAAAAGCATTTCTCTATACTTGGGCAAGGGCCACATCTCGTCGTCGATAATCATTTCAAGGGCATCTATGCTCTTGCGTATCGACGATAGATAAGGTTTCACAGAGTTGTGATAATCCATAGCCTTTTGGAGATTGTCGGTAGCGAGAAGAGCCTTGTTGCGAGCCTCCGACATATTGGCAACATCGGTTTTGATTACGAGAATCAGTTTAGAGATGGTTTTGATGGTATCCAAACGGTTCTCTATCAAATCGTCGAAGCCTAAACCTTTGGTATTGTGATAGTTCTCTGCCAAAAGATTTTGATAGCGAATGGCTGTGGGAATAATATGGTTGAGGGCGAGATTGGCAATCACAAGCGATTCGATATGGATTTTCTTGTGATAGTTCTCGGCGTAAATATCCTGACGTGCCGAAAGTTCGCGCTCAGAGAGAACTTTTTGAGCCTCAAAAAGTTTCACCGTACTATCTAAAGTATAGGCTGAAATAGATTCGGGACAAGAAGTTATATTTGAAAGTCCACGTTTTTTGGCTTCTGCCTTCCAATCTTCGCTATAGTTGTTGCCCTCAAAAAGTATGGGATAAAACTCTGAAGTATAGTTTCCAAGTATCTTGAGGATAGTTTCGTCGCGATTAGCACCCGAAGAGAGAGCGGCGTCTAATTCGTTTTTAAACTGTTCTAACTGACCAGCCACAATGGTATTGAGCACAATTAGCGGACAAGCGCAATTGGCACTACTGCCCACAGCACGGAACTCAAACCTATTGCCTGTGAAAGCAAACGGCGATGTGCGGTTGCGGTCGGTATTATCCAACAGTATTTCGGGAATCTGCTCAATATCAAGATTTATAGAACGTTTGGCTGCAGCGTCAAGAATTTTACCATCGGCGGTTTTCTCTTTGAGCATAGCGAGAATCCTACTCAAATGCGCTCCAAGAAATACCGAAACAATGGCAGGAGGTGCTTCGCTGGCTCCAAGACGATGTTCGTTGCCTGCTGTCATAATAGATGCACGAAGCAAATCTTGATGATTGTAAACAGCCTTGATAACGTTTACCAAGAATGTAAGGAACATCAGGTTAGAGTCGTGATCCTTGCCGGGAGAAAGCAAATTAACACATCCGTCGGCTGCCAGCGACCAGTTGTTGTGCTTGCCCGAACCGTTAACTTCGGCAAATGGTTTTTCGTGAAGAAGTATGCGGAAATTGTGTCTACGGGCAATCTTCATCATCAAATCCATCAAGAGCATATTGTGGTCAACGGCGAGATTGGCTTCCTCAAAAATGGGAGCACATTCAAACTGTCCCGGTGCCACCTCGTTGTGACGTGTGCGAACAGGAATGCCAAGTTTGTGACACTCTACTTCAAGATCTGCCATAAACTCTACCACACGCTCGGGAATAGAACCGAAATAGTGGTCGTCTAACTGCTGATTTTTTGCAGAATTGTGCCCCATAAGCGTGCGTCCGCAAGATATAAGGTCGGGACGGGCATCAAACAATGCCTCATCAATCAAGAAATACTCTTGCTCCCATCCGAGAGTGGCAATCACCTTTTTGGTGTCGGGCAAGAAATAGCGGCAAACGGCTGTAGCCTGCTTGTCGATGGCATTGAGAGCACGTAACAAGGGGGTTTTATAGTCGAGAGCCTCGCCGGTATATGATACAAAAATTGTTGGTATACAAAGAGTTGAACCAATTACAAAAGCCGGAGAAGTGCAATCCCAAGCAGTGTAACCGCGAGCCTCAAATGTATTGCGAATGCCGCCGTTTGGAAAACTCGAAGCATCGGGTTCTTGCTGTGCCAGCACCTTACCATCGAACGATTCCACAGGCAAGCCGTGGTCGAGAGTAAAAAATGAGTCGTGTTTTTCGGCACTTTGGTCGGTAAGAGGTTGAAACCAGTGAGTATAGTGCGTAACTCCAAGTTGCAACGCCCATTCTTTCATAGCATTAGCCACGTGGTCGGCAAGTTCGCGGTCGATACGCTTGCCCTCGTCCATAGTTCGCTGCACCTGTTTAAATACCGATTCGGGTAAAAATTTAGCCATTTTCTGCCTGTCGAACACATTGCAGGCATAGAAAGTCAGGTTTTTGTCGTGCGAATGGTCTACATGGACAGGTTTGTGACCGTATTCGCGCTCTAATGCTTTAAATCTGCTTATTGCTGTCATAATTGGATAAAAATATTGCAAAATGATGGCGCAAAGATAAATATAATTGATGATATAACAAGATAATATTTATAGAGTGTTAATCACAATATATCGTCCCACCTGACATTCAATACAGCGTTTTGGTCGGCAAAATTCGTTACGAAGATAGAGAAACGCCTGAGAATCAAGTGCTGAGCGGGCTTCAATTCCCTGACTTACCATAAACTTGGTAACAGAATTATTCTCGGGAGGAATTTTCTCCAAAAAAGCAATTGCACGTTGTGCTGCCTCATCATCTTTAAAATACAATGAATAAGCATAGAGAAATGGACATACAAGATTGATAACCAAAAGATTAAGCGTATCAATACCAAATTTAGACAAAGTAATATCGGGCAGAAAACTAAACTTGGCGTTATCGGTGTTGATATCAAACAGAGAGTACAGAGAATCAAGCGTTTCAGCCTCCATCACTAAAGAAAACAAGTTTTCGTTTCTACCCACAAGCATCGACAATTGCAAAATTCTACGGTCGGGGAAGTTGACAGGGCGAATGCCTGAAAACTTCCACACAGACGGGTCGATGGGCGTAAGATTGTATTTCTGCTTATGATAATAGTATTCGCGTTGAATATTTAGATAGGGTTCGCCCGAAAACTTTTTGAGCGAAAAGAATCCCGCCTGACCAAAGAGAATGGCTGCTATATTGCTGATTTGATGGCGATTTTTCTCCACAATAGAGAATGGAACCGATTGTGCCAACTGCTTAAAAGGCAACGCATTTTTGCCCAAGCCAAAAGCAGCGGAGAGAGTTTGCCAAAAGGTTTCCTTCCAATCGCCGTGGTTAATGCGCAATGTTTCAAGCACGTTCAAAGCCTTGTTTTTAAGTCGTTCACCTGCCAAACGGTCGAGAAAGCACGAAGTTTTTAATCCTCCAAAACGCTCAAACCCACAGCGACAAAGGTCAAAATCGTTGGTATTCAAAAGTTTATAATAAGTATCGGCAAAACGTTGTTCAAATGGCAGCACAAGCGTGGGCACAAGATTGCCGTTTTGGTCTTTGAGAGGTTTGTCGTCGTGAAAAACTATATGGAGAATAATATTTGAAAATGCAGGATTGTTGTCGTGGTGATGCAGTTGCCAATGCGATGATTTTACGTGTAATTCGATATTGCCAGCCCACACAATATCGCCAATACGGATTTGTGCATCGGTGATATCCGGACCGGAATCATTGTTGGTAAATCCGGAGTTGATAATGCTGATACTTTCGCCTTGTGTGGTACGGAGAGCCGACTGAGGGAAAAGCCGATTGAACCATATAAAGGACAAAAGTTTTTCGTTCATAATCAAAAAATTGAATTGCCGTAAATTGTAACGAGTTATTTAAAGTTACGATTCATGTTTGGCGATAAGGTTTTTCAAACGTTCTATCTGATACTCTTTGCCCACCTCAAGCACCTTATGGGCTGTTTGTGTAAAATATTGATGCTTAGAGAGAAAGTCAACTTGTTTTTGGTTCCACGTGTCAATGTCTAAATTGCTTCCGAGAGCCTTCAATTCGTCGTAGAGCATATTAGAAACGGGAATAAAGTCGGTGCGACCAAGGTACACAAGGTCGGCATCGCAAATAATACGCTCAAACTTATCTTTGGGATTAGGCGGCAGTTTGGTAGCCATTATCAATTGACATATTTTGTTGATTTGTTCTTGAGTATAATTCCATTTTGGCAGTATGTCGCGGGCAATCTGAGTACCAAAATATTCGTGGTTGTCGGCACCAACAATATAACCTGTATCGTGAAATAGTGCCGCAGTTTTCAATAACAACAAGTCCTCATCGCTTACCTCCTCGCCATAGCCGATAATCTCTACTTGATTTACCACGTCGATAGTATGGCGGGTGTTGTGATAATAGAGAAACGGTGGAAGTTCGCGTTCCAACTTGTCAAGAATCTGTTCCTGAAGGTCGGTGAACTGACGAAGGGCATATTTAATTTGGAAATACGAGTTTGGATAAAATCCGCGGTCAACGTTGAGCGAATAATCTTTTTTGAGACGTTTAATCTGATACATCTCCAAATCTCTGTATTTCACGGGGATAACTCCGCAAAATTCTGTCACAAAAAATTCCTTCACAAGTTCGTAGGTAAATACCGAAACATTGATTTTGTTAACTTCGGCAGCGGCTGCTATACGCGATGCATTGTTTACAGTGTCGCCCTTGATGTCGTAAGTAATTTTTTTACGTCCTGAGGCTGTGGCAGTTACAGGTCCGGTGTGAATACCTATTCGCAGTTGCCAAAACTTTTCGCCAGCGGGATCAGCCGACTTATAAGATAGATTTTGAAGATAGTCGTTCATCTCCAACGCGGCAAGCACCACGTCGATAGGGTTTGTGATGTTTTTTTCGGGAATACCTCCGGCGCATAAAAACGAATAGCCGATGGTTTTGCTCACTTGCAAACGATATTTTTCGGCAATGTCGTTGAAATGAAACATCACTTGATCAAGTTCGTCGATGGCCTCAGCAGAGTTTTCGCACGAAGTAATACTAGTTACCGCTCTGATATCCAAATACATCACGGTAACCATTTTGAATTTGAGCGAATGCTGTGTTTCCACTCTCACCGAATCGGGCACATACTGATTAGGCACGGCTGCAATAATCTCTTCGAGCCGCTCTTTCTCGGCAAGCACACCGTCGTAAAGAGCAGTAAGCTGTTTAAGTTGCTGATTTAATTCGTTTTTCTCACGAATCAGTGCGGCAATACGGTCGGCAAAATCAATATTTTCAGATGCTTCGGTCATTCATTTTTTTTATAGCACCAAGTTACAACAAAAAGTTGGAAGAAACAAAAAAACTACGGACAAATCTCAAAAAAAATTAGAGATTTGTCCGTAGCACTATTGCGAATAGCTATTCGCAGAAAATTATCTTTTAAGAATCCACAAGCCGGGGTCGTCAAGTTTAGATTTGAGCGAAGCAAGAGCGGCTTTGGCTTCTTCACGAGTCTTGAAAGATTTTACCGAAACACGGTTGTATTGTCCAAAGGGGATAAGAATTTCAGAATTGAAACCTTTGGCTTTGAGTTTGTTGCAAGCGTTCTGAGCATTGCTGTAAACAGTAAAGCTACCAGCAATAATATAGAACACATCAGCATCGTTGATTACAGGGGTAGTCTCAGGAGAGAGATTGCCTTGCTGGTCTTCGGTCATAATGGGTTCAGCCACAGCTGTGGTGTCGATAACGGGAGCGGGATCTCCGTATGTGATGTCGTCATAAGTGTCGTAGGGATAGCTGAGAGTGTCGCTGTTGTCGCTCGATTCGTTTCCCTTGTTGCCTTTGCAGCTTACAAGAAGAACGGCTGCTGAGAGCATTGTTAATCCAAAAAGTTTAATTCTTGACATATCGATTCAGTTTTAATGTAATGTGTTAAATGGTTTTAAAATTTTGTATAAAGGTAGTGACTTTTTATAATACAAACAAATTTTTTTTTATTAAAATAATGTAACTTTTTATTTAGCCACCGCAATGGCGTATGTACGCTCTTTAAAAGTGGCGGATACAACAGGGTCGGAACCGTCGATGTGAGCCATGTAACCCTCAAAAAGTTCCTTATCCTTATTGCAGGTGCAGTAATATATTTCGTTGGCTGACGAAATGGCAAAGTCGGTAACAGTACAATGCGAGTCGGTCATTCGGCGAAGACGTCCTGTATTGATTTCGTAGCTGCACAAAGTAGTCTTGGGGCAAAGGTCTTCTTCCAAAATATCAGTTTCAACGGTAAAAACCAAATAGTTGCCATCGTTTGACATTTGAAATTTGCAATAGTCGGAAAAACCTGCATTGTCCACATTGCACAAATCCTCAGTATCGATAACTCGCTTAAGCACAGCATGGTTTCTAACAAAGTCGCAAATATAAATTCGGCATATGTCGTGAAATACCAGACGTTTGCCATCTGGTGAGAACACAGGATTATAATAATCGTTGTCGGTATCGAGCCAATCAATGTCGAAAAATTCGCCGGTTTCGATATTGTAAAGTATTGGTTGCCAATGGCTATAAACAGTTGACTGACTATTAAGTGCGAGATAATTGCCATTGTTATTCCACGAACCCATATAAACATTGTATTGAGGAAGGTCTAAAAATGTAGCTTCCTGTGTTTCAATATCAATCACCTTGATAATACGGCGTCCCGGTTTGCAGTACGATGAATATGCAATGGTGCGTCCGTCGGGCGAAATATCAAGTTGAGCGCTGGCAATGTCGAGTTTGACCATATTTTCAAGCGAATTGCCGTAATATACAGTGTTGTATAACGCCACGGCAAAAAAATAGTCGGGCTGACAATTCTTCTTGGCACTATGCTGGTCGGGTTTCTTTACAGCAGCGGTCGACATAGTGGCAGCCGGTACAGAATCAGAATGATGCATTTCTTCGGCGTTGTCGTTGGCAGCAGCTTTGGTACAACGCGGGGCGCATCCGGGATAAAGTAGAGCAGGCAGTAGAAATATCAATATACGGTTCATAAAAGGTAGCGGAAGTTAGGTGGTAAATCTATGATCGTCAGAGGTATTTAAGTTTAAAAAAGTTGACATAAGCCTCCATATCGTTGGCATTGGTAATTAAGGGCATATTGGTGCGGTTGATCACAAACGGAACGTAATCGGTTTCGGGTGTGAGGAAACGGTAGTTGGCGGTAACAAAACGGCGGTAGAAGTCTACAGCAGTATTTTTGTTGGCAAATGTGGACACAACCACAAACTTGAATCCGTCGGCAAAATCTCTGCTGCTTACATCGTATTCCATAAAATTATTGTCGGCGCAATATTTCTGAACAAGATATTCGGTTTGTCCGGCTGAAGGATTGTCGGTTTTAAACGCAAGCACAAAATAGTGAGCAGCAGTGTAGAGTGTATCAAAACGCTGAATATCAAAACGTCCCGAATTGAGCGACTCCAATTTGTTTTTGGCAGCGGGCAAAAGGTCAGATTTTGGGAAACGTTTTACAAAAGTCTCTAACACAGAGCGCATTGCAGGAATATTTTGCATACATCCGTGAGCGCGGGCTTCAAGATAGTAGAAATTTTCGGCTATTTTCAAGTCGGCATAAGTGTTTTCTGATTGTGTGCAAAGCGAAATGCAATATTGATAACTACCGCCTTGGAAACTACTGAGTGCCAAATTGTAAACTCTCAAAGCCGAATCTTTACGAGCCTGAACATTTTTGAGATAGTCGGGATCGCCGAGAATTTTGGCATATCCGCTTTCGGGATAGTTTGAAATCAATTGTCCCTTGGTGTATTCTGCCAACGAATTTTCACCTTGATATTTATATAATTTATATAAGGTGTAGAGCGACTGCGGCATCAAATAATGTTTGGGATTTTTCTGGTTAAGGTAAAGCAGCGTTTCAATAGCCTTGGCAGGGTCGTTCATCTTTTCGTAATAAACATCTGCAGCGGCAAACCACGATTCTGCCTCAATATTTTTAGAAACGGTCATAGCCGAATCGGTCAACGGGAGGTTTCGCAGATAATATTCGGGCATACGGTCGTTGAGGGCTGCGGTGGCAGTGTCTTTTACCTCTTCTTGCTCGGTTTCATCTATGATTTCGGTATTCTTGTTTTTTCGGCGCCAGTTGTCTTCAAGACGACGTTGTCCCCATTTTTTCACAAACTCCGATTTGCCATAGTTGAGCGAAGTGGTGTTGTAGAGATACCATTTGCCGGCAAAATTAGGATTTCCATCTTGACCTAAGTATTGCACGCCGTAACTGTTGTCGCCTCCGCCATAATACTGCTGAGGATTTTGCGCTGCCGCCTCACGTGCTGCCACATCTGCAATTATTTGTGTAACAATCTGATTTCTACGACTCTCCGGCATAGCAGCCACACGTTGAATACTATCTTGATAATTTGCCTGATTGATATATCCGGTCAATAGCGACAGGTTTTCCGACTTATGAGAAATTTCATCATACTCAGAATATGTTTTTGGCAGATAAGTCATTGTGCTGTCGTAATATTTCTGTGCATTGATATAGTCGTGACGGTCGAAATAGATATTGGCAGAGGCAAGATACGATTTTGCTTTCTGAATATCGTTGGTGGTGCTCACGTGCGCTGAAGTTTTGTAGTATTCAAGAGCCTTGTCCATATTGCCGCTGCGACGTTCTACCTCAGCCATAGCGTAGTAAATCTGATCTTTGTATTCGGCATTGTTTTCGTCGCGGGCAAGTCGCATAAGTTCTGCCTTAATTTTATCGGTGTCGGAACCCTCGTCAAACACAGTTGCAAGATTGATTTTGGCGTTGAACACCGTGGCATAGTCGGGATTAATCTTAATCACCTGCAAATAATTCTCTTTGGCATCGTTGTAGTTGCCGCAACGACGGTTGATGTCGCCGAGAATATATATCAGCCACGCCTTTTTGTTCTTGTTACGTGTAAGGTCAATTGCCTTTTGAAGCGACTCAATAGCCTCAGGATATTTGCGCACAGCAATGTAGATATCGGCGTAGGTCATATAGATGCCACGATCGAGTTTCTTTGGGTGACGTTTGTCGGAATTGAGTTTAGATATGGCTTCAAGAGCCTCAGTGTAGTTTCGTTGCATACACATGGTTTTGGCAAGCCACATCTGCGCCTCAAATTTGGCTGGTTCGTGTTTAAAGCGCGTGGTAACAAGTCGGAACGAACTTTCGGCACGGTCGTAATCGGCTGCCACATAGTTTGCCTTGCCCATCAGCAAATAGGTATCATCGATCCATTTGCAAAAATCAGGTTTGTTGTAAAATTCCAACTCGCTTTGGTCCATACCTCCACGCCCGTAATGTTTTTTGGGTTTTGAAGTGATGGAATGAGTAAGTATATTCTTGCCACATTTCTGTACACAGGCATCCATATCGCTACGGGCAATATCAGCCGCTCCGGGTGCGTCGATTTTAAACACCGGAAGAATCTCGGTATAGTCGCACCTTAGGTCAGATTCAATCTTCTGCACACCCTCGTTGTAATACTCATTGGCGTTGAAATAAACATTGTAATGCGCAGTAAGATTGTGAAATGCACGACGTGAAGCAGTGTTTTTGGTATTGGAACATCCCGACAACAGCAACGCCGCACACGCAACCGATGTACATAATATGTGAGAAAGTCGACTCATTTTTTCAACTATTCCTCGCCGCCAACAATCAGTTTGTAGCCTTTGCCGTGAATATTAAGGATTTCGATAGTGCTATCTTCTTGCAATTTTTTGCGCAACTTGGTGATATACACGTCCATAGAGCGGGCATTGAAGTAGTTGTCGTCGTCCCAAATCTGTTTGAGGGCGTAGTTACGTTCAAGCACCTTGTTGCTGTTGGCACAAAGCAGACGCAAAAGTTCCGATTCCTTGGTGGTAAGTTTCTCAGGCTCGCCATCTTGAAATTGAAGTGTCTGATTGATAGTGTTGAACGAATATTTACCTATCTTATAAGAAGTTACAGTTTCGTTTTCCCATGCACCCGAACGACGGAGCACTGCCTCAATACGGAGCAAAAGTTCTTCCATATTAAACGGTTTGGTGATATAGTCGTCGGCTCCGATTTTGAAACCGGTGAGCACATCTTCCTTCATGTTCTTGGCAGTGAGGAAAATAATCGGAATCGTGGTGTTGATTTCGCGAATTTCGGTGGCAACGGCAAAACCATCTTTTTTGGGCATCATAATGTCGAGGATGCAGATGTCGTAATTGCCTGAACGAAAACCTACTGTGGCTTTTTCACCGTCGTTGAACAAATCGGTGGAATAGCCCTTGGCTTCGAGATATTGTTTGAGAAGCGAGCCTAAATTGACATCGTCTTCGGCGAGTAGTATGCTAACTTTTTTTTCCATATAATTATAATTTTAATGTGTTCGCTATTGTTTTAAACTAAATGGCAAATATATATAAAATGTTGTTCCTTTGCCAACTTCGCTTTTGATGCGGATTTGACCTTGATGTTCGTCTACAACGCATTTTACATAACTGAGTCCGATACCAAACCCTTTGACATTGTGAACGTTGCCGGTGTGAACGCGGTAAAATTGGTCGAAAATATGTTTTTGACTTTCGCGCGAAATGCCTATGCCATTGTCGGTTACCGAAATTTCAATGCCGTTTTTAACGTTTTCGGTAGTAACCTCCAATTTGGGCGTGCCTTCGGTATATTTAAGACCGTTGTCCAAAAGATTGAAAATCAAATTGGTAATATGAACTTCATCGCCATCAATCAAATCGTCGTGGGCTTTGAGACGGGTAATAATCACGCCTCCACGGTCTTTTACTTTAAGGTCGAACGAATTAACAACTTTTTTAATTATCTCGTTGATATAAAGTTCCTTAACCTTCATTCTTACCTTACCCCGCTCAATAACAGCCATTTGCAAAACACGTTCTACCTGATAACCAAGACGTTTGCTTTCGTCTTCGATTACCTGCGATATGTGGTCGAACATTTGCTCGTTTTTCAAAACTGTCTTATCTTTAAGCATTTGCGAGGCAAGCGAGATAGACGAAATAGGCGTTTTTAATTCGTGCGTCATGTTGTTGACAAAGTCGGTTTTCATCTCGCTCAATTTCTTTTGACGGAAAATAATCACGAGCGTTGCCACAAAGGTACACATTATTATAATAGTAAGTGCAAGCGAGGCAAATCCCTGCCGAGAAATAGAGTTGAGCGAAACCTTGTTTTCGTCGGGGAAATAAACCACCAAATAGCACGGCGGCGACACTATGTCGTTGGGATAGAGTGTTATCTGATAGGTTTGCGGCACAGAATCTGGGTTAAATCCGGCGGTTTTAAAATAATCTTGATTGTTTTCGTCGCGAATGGCAAAATCGTAATCTGCGTCGATGCCGTTGCAAGCAAACTGTTTTTTAAGATGGTCGTTGATAACATGCGGCGAAATGCGGTCTTCGATGTTGATTTTCTTTCTTATTAACTGATTAACAAGATTTTCCACAAATACGGTTTTGTTGTGAATCCGCGCCATCACCTTTTCTTGAAACTCTTCGCGGTCGATAGTCTGTTCGGTAGGAATCTTATGGTCGCCCGATTGCAGAATCGACACCGTGGCAGAATCGCTACTGAGCACAAGGATTTTACCCTCCGAAGTATCGCGGAGCATACTGTCAACAAGACGACGACCATGCACATTGATATTTGGAACGGGTTTGCCCAACGAAGTAGAATCAAAATTAACAGCGATTACCTCGTTTTGGAGATGCGTAACCACCTCACTCTCTTCGAGTTTTTGCACAACGCCATAGAGCGAACGGTTAACCGCCGCACTAAACTGCCGCTTGCGCATTTCTAATGCCTCTCTAAACCACGACACCTGAATAAATATTAGCCACACCATGGTGAAAGTCATTACACAAGCCAATACAATAATAACTTTTTTGCTCATTGTACTCTTGATTTTCAACGCACAAAGGTAATAAAAAAAAGAAGATATGAGCAAAATTAATTGGTAAATGAATTTAATTAATTTATCTTAACAAAAATCAAGACAGATTAACTTTGCAAAATTCTATATTTGCAGCAACAAAATAGTAACCTTATGCGCCAATATTTTCAACTTCAATTCACTATGTTCAATCGTCGGATGCGAGATTTTGGAATTAATCCGGTGATTGGGTATATGCTGTTGACGGGGTTGTTTATAGGATTTGTTAAGGCGCTGTATTATAGGGTAGAAGAATATGCACCATGGATTTTGATTGGGGCATGCCTAATGGCGCAAACGACGCTAAGCCAAAAAGAACGCTCGGATTTTCTGCAAACTACATTTGGAAAAGGTAGGAAAACCAAGATAAGGATAGTAGAAAACCTCATTATTTCGCTGCCGTTTGCGGTGGCGTTGTTATTAAACCAATGCTTTAATCAGATAGCAATAATTATAATATTATCAATCGTTTCTTCATTGGCAACATTTAAGGGAAACACAGGCATTGTAATACCCACTCCGTTTTCAAAACGTCCGTTTGAATTTTCAACAGGTTTCAGATATACATTCTACCTGATAGCCTTGGTTTATGTGATAACAGTGATTTCCGTAAGTGTCAACAATTTAAACTTGGGCATAGCCACTATTGTGGCGGTGTACATCATAGCGGCGAGTTATTACTCAAAACCCGAAGATGTATATTATGTATGGATTTTTGCAAAAACACCGCGCAAGTTTTTAAGGCTCAAAGTGTTGGAGGCTTTAAAAAACGTCTCTTTTATGGCTCTGCCGCCGATAGCGTTGCTGACGGTGTTTTATTACACAGAAATATATTTGATAATAATTGCCGCATTTGTAGGTACTATCTTTTTGATTACTATGGTGTTGGCAAAATATTCGTCGTATCCCGACAATATGGGGCTGTCGGTTGTAATTATGCTCATTTTGGCGCTTTTGTTTCCACCGTCGGTATTGGTGGCGGTGCCGTACTTTTATTACCGCTCTATCAACAAGTTAAAACAGTTTTTCGATGATTAGGATTAAAAATTTAAGCAAACAGTTTGGCAAAAAAGTAGTTTTAAACAACCTCTCAATAGAGTTTGAGCGGGGCAAAATCTACGGCATAATCGGCGAAAACGGCGCAGGCAAAACCACTCTGTTTCGTTGCTTTGCCGGATTAGAAAGTTTTGACGGCGAGATAGTTAGCGAAATAAATCCTCTCAAAGACCATTTAGGATACCTCACCGCCGAGCCGTTCTTTTTCCCAATGATAACGGGCGAAGAATACATCCGCCTATTGTGCAACGCCCGAGGCAAAAAGTTAACCGAAATAGGCAGCAACAACATATTCGATCTTCCTCTTAATCAATACGTTACCACTTATTCCACCGGAATGAGAAAAAAACTCGCCCTCTTGGCTGTGCTGCTGCAAGGCAACGACATCTTCATTCTCGACGAACCATTCAACGGCATCGACCTCAACGGCAGCATTATTCTCACCGAGATAATACACAGGCTCAAAGAGTTAGGCAAAACGGTGATAATCTCGTCGCACATTTTTTCCACTCTCAGCGACACTTGCGATGAAATCCACGTTCTCCGCAACGG
>JAGCVU010000015.1 GCA_017962175.1 Bacteroidales bacterium
CTTGTAATCAAGATGGCACGTCGCCGCCGCGAAAGCATTGGTTTGCACTACAATATCGATACTCCCAAAAAGAAGTAGGGATTATTCACGATTACTTAACTTTTAGACAACGCCCGTTTAGGTTACTTAGCATATATTTGCAACGTATTAAGCGAGTCTAAAACAAACTCCTATATATTGAATATTTATTAAAAAGATGTCGTGAGACATCTTTTTTTTGTTTACAACAACCTCGGTTGGCACGGTTCATACGTCATACGATGCAGTGGTGTTACGCCATATTTTTGTATAGCCTCTATGTGGTCTTTGGTGGGATAGGCTTTGTTTTTTGCCCAATTGTATTCGGGATATTGGGTGGCGGCTTGGGTTATCCATTCATCGCGATAGGTTTTGGCAAGTATAGAGGCGGCTGCAATTGATAGATAAAGTGAGTCGCCTTTAACCACTGTTTTATAAGGAATTATCTTATATGGCTTAAATTTGTTACCGTCGATGATAATAAAAGCGGGAACCACACTCAATCCGTCCAAAGCGCGGTGCATAGCGCGGATAGAGGCATTAAGAATATTGATGCGGTCTATCTCTTGATTATCGCACGAGGCAACGCAATATGTGGCGGCATCGCGGATAATCTCGTCGCGAAGTAGAAGGCGTTTCTTTTCGGATAATTGTTTGCTATCGTTGATGTTAGGGTTAAAGTAACCTTTTGGAAACACCACCGCAGCGGCAAAAACCGGTCCAGCAAGACATCCTCTGCCAGCCTCATCGCATCCCGCCTCAGGGTAATTGGTTTGATAAAACGCTTGCATAATTTATTATTTAAAATAAAAGCGAATGATTTCCTCATTCGCTTTTATTTGTGTGTTTCAGTTTGTTATGCTATTGTAAGCACAAACCAGTTTTTCTTGCCTTTGCGAACGAGAATGTATTTTTCGTCTAAAAGGTATGTGGTGTCGATTTTGGTTTCAGGGTCAGACACCTTTTCTTGGTTAAAGCTCAGCGAGTTTTCTTTGGTGATAGCGCGACGGGCTTCGCCTTTGGAGGCAAACACCTGCGATTTCTCAGCCAAAAGGTCGAGAACGCCAATGCCGGCTGCAAGTTCCTCTTTTGAAATCTTGAACTGAGGCACGCCGTTGAATATCTCCAAGAATGATTTTTCGTCTAATTTGAGCAACTGTTCCTTTGTACCCTTGCCGAAAAGTATCTGTGTGGCTGCCACTGCGGTGTTGTAAGCCGCCTCGCCGTGAACCATAATGGTGATTCGTTTGGCAAGTTCGCCCTGCAAGATACGGCGTCCCGGGTCGGTGCGGTGCTCCTCGATAAGGTTCTCAATCTCCTCCTTCGACAAGAGTGTGTAAATCTTGATGTAACGCTCTGCGTCTTCGTCGGAGGTGTTGATCCAAAACTGATAAAACTCGTATGGCGAAGTGAGTTTCGGATCGAGCCAAACATTGCCTTTCTCGGTTTTGCCGAACTTGGTGCCGTCGGCTTTCTTAATAAGGGGACAGGTAAGACCGAACGCCTCAGCCTCGATACCGTCGATACGGCGGATAAGTTCCACGCCGGTGGTGATGTTGCCCCACTGATCGGCGCCGCCCATTTGGAGTTTGCAGTTTTTGTGCTTGCGAAGATAGTAGAAGTCGTAGCCCTGCATCAATTGGTATGAGAATTCGGTAAACGACATTCCTTCGCGGCTGTCGGATGCAAAACGCTTTTTAACGCTGTCCTTAGCCATCATATAGTTAACGGTGATATGCTTGCCGATGTCGCGGATAAAAGATATAAACGAAAAATCTTTCATCCAGTCGTAGTTGTCCACAAGTTCGGCAGCGTTGATAGCGTCGGAGTCAAAATCCAAAAATTTCGACAACTGCGCCTTAATGCAAGCCTTATTGTGGTTGAGGGTTTTCTCGTCTAAGAGGTTACGCTCGGCAGATTTTCCCGAGGGGTCGCCCACCATACCTGTTGCGCCTCCTACGAGGGCGATAGGCTTGTGTCCTGCCATTTGGAAATGTTTCAAAATCATTATCGAAACCAAGTGGCCTATATGAAGCGAATCGGCAGTGGGGTCAATGCCCACGTAAGCCGTTGTCATCTCTTTTGCAAGTTGTTCTTCGGTGCCCGGCATCATATCGTGTATCATACCGCGCCATTTCAAATCGTCTATAAAACTCATTTTATTAAAAATTGACTAATGTTTAAAACGAGAAAGGAATTTCATATCGTTTTCAAAAAACATACGGATGTCGGTAACGCCGTAGCGGAGCATTGCTGTACGCTCTATGCCCATACCGAATGCAAATCCCGAATAAACTTCGGGGTCGATACCGCAGTTGCGCAAAACGTTGGGGTGAACCATTCCGCAGCCGAGAATTTCGAGCCATCCTGTGCCTTTGCATATTGCGCAGCCCTTGCCACCGCAGATAGAGCACGAAACGTCCATTTCGGCGCTCGGCTCGGTAAAGGGGAAGTACGACGGACGGAGACGAATCTCGGTTTTTTCGCCGTAAAACTCTTTGGCAAAATACATTAACGTCTGTTTAAGGTCGGCAAACGAAACGTTTTTATCAATATAAAGACCTTCTACCTGATGGAAAATGCAGTGCGAACGAGCCGACACAGCCTCGTTGCGGAACACACGTCCGGGAACGAGCACACGGATAGGCGGCTGCTGTTTTTCCATTACCCTAACCTGACCGCCCGATGTGTGAGTGCGGAGAAGTATGTCGGGGTCGGTTTCGATAAAGAATGTATCCTGCATATCGCGTGCGGGGTGCTCAGGCGGGAAGTTGAGGGCGGTAAAATTGTGATAATCGTCTTCAATTTCCTGACCTTCGGCAACGGTAAATCCAAGGCGTCCAAAAATTTCGATAATCTCGTTCTTAACCATTGTGATTGGGTGGTGCGAACCGAGAGCGATATTAGGACCGGGCAACGATGTGTCGAGGTCGGCAGGCTTTGACGAATCCTCCTCAGAGCGTTCCTTAGCCTCCTGAATTTTTTGTTCTACTAACTGTTTAAGAGTGTTGATCTTTTGACCAAAGTCTTTTTTCTGCTCCGAGGGAACGTTTTTAAACTCGGCAAAAATCTCGTTTAAGATGCCTTTCTTAGCCAAAAACTTCAAACGGAGTTCTTCGGCCTTGGCAGCGGTTTCTGCTTTAAAATTTTTTACTTCCTCAATGAAGTCTGCAAGTTTCTCAATCATTTTTCTATTGTATTATTCCACTACCGACACCTTTATAATAACAACGTCTTTTTTAGGACGGTCGGCAGTACCTGTTTCTGTTCCTGCAATTTTGTCAACAACATCAAGACCTTCCACAACCTCACCAAACACGGTGTACTGAGCGTCGAGAGTGGGAGTTCCGCCGATGGTTTCGTAAATACGTTTCTGCTCGTCGGAAAATACGAATCCGTAATTCTCTAACTGTTTGATTTGTGCGCTACTAACGGTTTTTCCGTGAACGATGTAGAATTGCGAACCGCTTGAACGGCGTTGAGGGTTGCCTTGGTCGCCGGTGCGTGCAGCGGCTAATGCGCCTTTTTTGTGGAAATATTGGGGCAAAAGTTCGGCAGGGATAGTGTATCCGGGACCGCCTGCGCCTAAATGTTTGTCGGCGGGAGCGTTTTTGCTTTCGGGGTCGCCGCCTTGGATCATAAATCCGTCGATAACGCGGTGAAAGAGCAAGCCATCATAGAAATGCTCTTTGGCAAGTTTGATAAAATTGTCGCGGTGGAGGGGGGTGCCGTCGTAAAGTTTAATTTTCATTGTTCCCTCCGATGTCTCCATAAGGATCATGGTTTCGTGTGTTTTATTTTTTTGTGCGTAGCCGCTAATTCCGGCGGACAATAGACAAAATGTTATTAATAAGGTCTTTAAAATTTTCATAGTAGTACCAATTTAGTTTCAAATTTGCGCAAATATAAGAAGATTTTTTTTAATGGCAAAAATTTTTAAAGTAAATACCACTCCTGCAAATAATTCTGCCGTGTGCCGCACGAGGGGCATTGAGTGGCAAAGGCGTCGATAGATGTGCCGCAGTTTTTGCAGCGAAGAGCCACACCGCCAACTTTTTCTAAACTGTATTCGCGTTTAATGCGCTGCAATTTTATGGTTTTGCTACACTGACGGCATTTTACCTTACCGCCCGTTATAAACACCTCGCGGATAAGGGTGTCGAGGGTAATAATATCGCCGTTGCGGGTGATGGTGGTGTAGTCTACAAAGTCGAAATCAAGCACATTGAGGTTTTGGGGATTTTCAAAATAGTATTTTTGAAGTTCGTAGTTGAGATTGGTGAAAAATACATCCTTGTTGATGTCATTAGCATTATCTTGCCAAAATTTAGTTTGAGCGGCGTTGATGCGTTCTTTATAAAGTTTAATTGGCAAAAGAATAAAGAACGAATCCAAATAATAAAACACATAATAAAACGCCAATCCAAAAAGCGCAGTGCCGACAAGCACCTTTGTCATATCCCAAACGTTGAAAGTGCGCCCAGTGGTGCGGATATAGATGTAACTGATAAGGAACGCAACCGAGAAGGCTATCAGAGCGGTGATATACTTGTAGGTATTGGTATTCATCACAAGGTCGGTATGGTATTTTGCTCC
>JAGCVU010000016.1 GCA_017962175.1 Bacteroidales bacterium
GGTGGAGGAGAAGGAGATTATCAACTATCTCATAAATTTTGGCAACTACGAATACGAAACCATCACCGACGTTGCCACAGGCGAGCAAAGCATTGTAACCGTGAGCACATACATCATTGGCGAACTTATGAACGAGGATCTGGAACTCAAAAACCTTGTGTTTCAGAAGATTTTCGAGGATTACAAGAGCCACCTGATGAACGGCAACACCATCGACGCGTCGTATTTTCTCAACAACGAGGACGAACGCATCCGCAATCTCGCCGCCGACCTCACCATACCCAAAGAGTCGCTGAGCAACATTTGGACAAAGCGTGGCAACACCTGCGAGACTCCCGAAATGACCTACAAGAAGGACATTCCCAAGACGATACTCACATACAAGTTGAAAATTATCAATATGGCTGAAAAACAAGCAATTGAGCAACTCAAAGACCGCTCACTCTCAGCCGACGCACAAATGGAGGTTCTCGGGCAGATAAAACAGTTGAACGAAATCCGCAAAACCCTCGCCGGAAACCTTGATAGGATTATTATTGTGTAATGGGAACCGCGTAGAGACGATGTGCACATCGTCTCTACAAACAAAAAAAAACCGATTGAAAAATTTCAACCGGCTTGTGGACCCACTAGGGCTTGAACCTAGGACCCCCTGATTATGAGTCAGATGCTCTAACCAACTGAGCTATGGGTCCAACGTTTTAACTTAACGTTTTGTGAGTGCAAAAGTAAATATTTAAACTAAGATAAAAAATTTTTTTAAACATTTTTTTATGATTAACTTTAACAACTTGAAAAACATTATGTTCGACCTCGGAGGAGTACTTTTCCCGCTGTCGATAAACGCCACGATAGAGGCCTACGAACGATGCGGAGCCAAGAATGCCGCCGACACTTTTGTGAAGAAACTTTGCGAAGAAACCGACATCGCACATCGCTATACAACAGGCACTTGCACGTCCGACGAATACCGCCAATTCTGCAACAATGTATTTGAAACCAATATGGACAACGAGACTTTCGACCGCTGTTGGAACGCTATGATTCTGTGCTATCCTGAAACCAACCGTCCGCTGCTCCAAAAACTCAAAGACCACGGCTTTAACCTCTACGTACTCAGCAACATAAACGAAATTCACGTCAACTATGTAGAAAAACTCGCCCAATGGCCCGACGACCTTTTTGTAAAGCGTTATTACTCAAACGAAATACACTACGAGAAACCCAATCCCGCTTGTTTTCAGTATGTTATCAACGACGCGAAAATCAATCCCGCCGAAACGCTCTACATCGACGACCGTGCCGACAATATTGAATCTGCCAAAAATGCGGGACTTATCACAGTTCACCTTACCGATCCAAAACTACTCGAAAACATCTTCCAAGATATTAAATAATCACATCAAATGACACGCTTTTTATTAATTATAATCACTATTTTCGCTATGGTGGGAAAAACTTTCTGCCAAGACCAAGAAAACCTCGCCTCAACTCTTAAAATTGCCGTTAATCTATCCGACGAAGGCAAGTTTAAAGAGAGCAACGACAAACTGATTACTCTCTTACAAAAGGACTATCTCAAAGACCTTGTAAGTTACAATCTGTCAGTCAATTATTTTAAACTCAAAGATTACGCCAAAGCACAAAAATATGCTCAGAGCGTGATGGATATGAACTCCGAATATATGCTCCACGCTTCGGTTATCTTAGGCAAATGCTTGAATATCAGCAAAAAATACACCGACGAGCGCAAAGCCTACGACCGTGCCGCTCAGAAATTCCCCACCGAATACCTGCCGCATTACTGCAAGGCAAAGAGTTTTACCGACGAGAAAAAGACCGCCGAGGCGTATCAGTCGTACATTGAGGCAATTAAGCGTTACAATTTTGGTGCGGATCTGCATTTTGACCTTGCCCAAACTCTCTACGACGACGAACTCTACATCCACAGCGCCCTCGCATACTGTTTTTACCTCCTGACCGAACCCAAATCGGCACGTTCCGTATTGGCAATCAATAAATTAGCCGCAATAATGAATGTCAACGATGCCGACCGCATCATTGCCCAAAAAACCGCCAATCCCAAATTGGTAGCACCTCAGGACGAGGATTTGATTTCTTCATTGCTATTTCTCAACTCGTTGCAGCGTCTGCCCAAAACATCCGACCCGTTGCCCGCCGCCGAGCCGTTTCTTAAAAACATCAAGTCGCTGCTCACCGACCTCTCAGAATCCATCACCGACCGCAACGGCTTCTACGAGACCTTCTACCTCAAATTTTTCGCCCAAATGCTCACCGACAATATGCTCGACGAGTACCTCTACTTCATCGCCAACGCCCACTACGACAACATCAACGACCTCATCCCCTCAATGACCCGCACCCGCCTCATCACCTTCGCCGATTGGCTACAAAAGTACTTTGAAAACAATGAGTTAGAGTAGGGGAGGGGAGTGTTTATAACTTCTCAAATACAGTGTCTGCAAACGAACAATGAATCAAATGTTCAACCATTTTGAAATCGTCAAACATTTGGTGAGAGTATTCTAATTCAAAGCCGATACGAAGTCCATCACCCGCAGAAGGATCTGATTTTGCTTCACTGCTTTTAACGGTACGTATCTTATTGATTTTGTAGACGTTAATAACACCACGTTCTTTAAAATACGGCATAAAATAATGCAGATTGTCAAGCGCAATGGTGGAAGGGAATTTCTCTCGGGTATAATAAAACGTGGCTGTACCATCGAGGAACTTATCCACTTCGTGCTTGACTAAGCCAATTAAAACGCGGTTGCCAAGTTCCATTATCGTACCCTTCTGCGGAATAACGTTTTGAATAAGATTTGTGGATTTATTATCTATCAACGAGCCTATAAAATCCTCCAAAAGTTGACGGTTTTCTGAATCGCCGGGTTTCAATGGAAAAGCACCAATATTAACTTCTTTAATAGATTTGTAAAACTTAGACACCTGAATATCAGTCTTTTCTCCATCGCCGGGAAAAAGGATATAGCCACCGATAACCTCCTTTTTTAATGCCTCACGGTCTGCATAATCCTTAAAATAAATGGCATCGCGGTAACGGTGCATTTGATTAATAGCGTCTTCGGGCGGAACATCAACACCTTTTTCTTTACCATCAATTCTGTATTTTGCATCAAAAAGCCACGTCATTTTGAAATCCTTTTTGAAATCGTTTTTGGTGAGTTGCAGCACAATGTCGGGCTTTTGAACCGTTGTGAGAGAAACAAGATTGTCTACGCCTATATGATTAGTTTTCTGCGGATTATAAATAAGTTCGGCAAGTTCTACACCATCTTTTTTGAATAGGATTTTTGAACTTTCGCCTTTGCCTAACTCCCAAGTAAACAGACCGTTGAGTTCGGTACGATTGCGGTGTTCGATATCGTCGGCGGTGATATTGAGCCGCTGACGCACAATGTGGCTCACCTCTATAAAACACCAAATCTCATAAAGTGTGGCTATATCTTTGGTTTGCAGACGGTAAGCACCATCGTTAAGAGCGTATGCACGTTTGAGAAGATTGTAAGTTTTATAAACCTGACTATATCCGAAGGCACGTTGCAAAATAAGACTTTCTTGATTCAATCCCTTAAAATCTCCTACCGTGCGAAAAAATGGATGCTTTTGCAATCTGTCTAAATTATGGGCGACATCCTGCATTTGATATTTAAAATCGTCAGAAACCTTTTGGTTCTGCTCAATGTTTTTTTGCAGTTTTGAATACTTTTGGGAGATTGACTTTATGGCAAATTTCAGAAATCTGTTTTCTTGTGTGTCGTTAGTATATATCTGACGGTCAATACAATAAAGATGCGCTGAATTGTGACGGTTTTCTGCCAATTCGTTTTCTATATTGTTGGTGATTCGGGTAAGGCGGTCGGCACGAAGATATGTTTTTTCGCCCGTAATTTTGCGTCGGGGACGGTCAATGATATTACGGCAGGCTTTTATAAATTTCTGTTGCTCACCTTGAAAAATGCTCCACCAAATCAGTTCAGGTGTGTCGCCCTGACTGTCGGGCGAAAAACTATGATATGTTCTTTTAAGATAATCCAACGACAAGAGCCTGTATTCACGCTCAATATCTTCAATTATTGTTTTCCAATGTTGGTGATAATCAAGTTTTTGACTAAGAACCTCAAACGAAAACACAAACTTTTTCTCGCTTTCAGAGGTCTTGTATTTTATAACAATTTCGCTGCGTCCAATCTCGTTGCCATAATTTAGAAATCCGGCAAGAATATTATGGCGGAAACTAAAATTTTCGTTTTCTGTGCGCAAAATAGAACCAAATTCAGCATTTTTTATATGGCTTTTGAAGTCCACCCAAATCGGATAGTCTGCATTGTCGAAAAACACCGCATCAGATTTTTCTCCATTAACTATCTCTGTGTCTGATATTTTAACACTTTTAACTCCCTCGCTCCACGAATACACAGAAGTAAGGTTTTCGCTACCGACAATAGACGCGGCTTTTTCCTTGATTTTTTGGTATTTGCCGCACTCTATCAACAGCGTAAAATCTTCGTGTTCTATGATCAGGATTTCCATAACGAATTAATTTAAAATAAGCAAATTAACTCCAAAAACTTGTAAAACCGCTTTGTAGACGATTTTTCATTTCCTTGATTTTTTTAAGCGAAGCGGAATCTTGTTCGTTGAAACGCCCTTTTAGAACATCTTCTAAGCCGTTTAAAACACCACTTGTTTTATCCACATCGCCCTCGATTCTTGGAAGTATTTTCATACAAGTAATCTCGTCTAATGCACGGTTGATGATATCTTCTTGTGATAGTTCTTCATTGTTATCATCCTTGTTATATGGCAGATTGTTAACCACATAGAGCAAAAACTCGTTGCGTGTACGGTAGGCGATTTTGAATGGTGTGCCTTCGAGTTTGTCATTAACGGTTTTCAGATACTCTATCACAATATCGCAGACATCTTTGTTCGTCTCATATACGTCAACACCCTCCACTGCATCGCCCACTACTGTTTTAAACTCTATTTTACCAATGGTTTCGTGTTTTTCTGCAAGACCGCCGTACAAATCCACCTCGTTCATCTCTATTGTCATTGCGCGGTCAAGCACCTTGCGCGAAAATGAAAATGTGGTTTCGTCCATATTCACAGTGCCGATTACGATAAGGTTTTGGGGAATGGAGATACCTGCGATTTCAAATTGGTCTTTGAGGGCAAAAAGTTTTTCGGCAGGACATTCTGAAAGGAGTTGTCCTATTAAATTTTCATACCATTTAGACAAAATTGGAGTTCCATCTTCAACATTAATACCTTCAAAATCAGGTTTTAGTATTGGGTCGGTTTCTATTTTACCATCAGGATAAAGTTTTCGGCTTTCGATAACACTCAGAAACTCAGCAAAATATTGCTCCACAGGAGCGAGATTCATTTCATCGAGACATAGAAAATAAGGAACATCAGGTTCTTCCCACGCTTTGACAACAAATTTCAAAAAATCGCCCACCACAAATACAGGCGTTCCCGAAGAGCGGCTGACGTAGCCAATGAGTTCGGTGCTGTCGTGCCAATTAGGTTTAACTTGCACAATTTCATAGTTGCGAGGCTTGTGAGCCTTAGATTCTTCGTGATCTTTGCCCCAACACGCACGAGCCAACTCACGAACAATGCGGCTCTTTCCTGTGCCGGAGATTCCGGCAAGAAGAAGGAATGGTTTAGTGCGGATGGCGGTGATATATTTGCGATAATTTGGTACAACAGAATTAACTGAAACATTATTTTTTATACCGCTGATTTGCTGAAAATCATTTTCTGTTAACAAAACTATCTGATTTGGTGAATGTGGTTTGTGAGGACACCAAACAATATTGGTTCTGCCTTTAATCTTTACAGAATAAATCTCACTTGTGTTCGCCGCCAACCCCGACAAAACAGATCTGTCATTGCCCGAACTTCCAAAAAATACTTCTGTATCAATTGGTTTGTTAATCTCGAATTTCTGTCCAAGACTAAGAAGTTTTTGAAAATTGATGTTCAAAACAGAAGAGGTTTCCGCCTCGCGTTCAACAGTAATTTTGTCGTGTTCTATGTCCAATTCTGTTATAATGAAATTGTTTCGCCCCGTATGGTAGTGTAACGGTGAACCAACATTCAACTCCGAAAGCAATGATTTAAAACGGCTTATCTCCATAGCATTACTTGTTTAAAAATTCATAAATCGATTTAGCGACACCTTGGGCTAACAAAAAAGGCACGCCATTCCCGATAGTCTTAAAAGCATTGCTTAAAGTCATAGTCGGAGGAATAACAAATTCCTTCGGTAACGACTGAATAGCAAGACTTTCCGCGACGCTTATTCGTCTCGGTTTGAAAGGGTGAATGTGTACTTCGTTGTTGCCATACGCGGCGGTCGGAGAGTACCTCCAACGGTGTAACCTCTTGCCACTTTTACGTTTGCAATCTCCTTCATCAAAAGATTTAAACTTTATCAATCCTTGTTTTGGCTTGAAATACATTTTGCCGTTTGGATGGTTTTCTACATCGTTTTTGTCCCACCAATATTGAACGGTTAGTTCTTTAATGATGCCCTGTGGCATTGCTTTTTTGTCATCCTCGACGTAAGGTTCGGTTGTCGGCCACGGTAAATCGTTCATTATATTTCTTGAATGAACTTTGAACTTCTCCCACGGAAAATTTAATATTTGATTTCCTTCAAATGGCAATTTTAGTTTGCACACAAGTTCTTTGCTGAAACCAATCAATATAATTCTATCCCTATCCTGTGGCACACCAAATTCAATTGAATTAGTTAATTGCTCAGTAAGGTAATATCCGTTGTCGATGAACGATTGTTTCATCCTTTCAAAAAACTCTCTGTGTTTTGCGGTTCTATATAATCCTTTGACATTTTCGAATAAAAAGAAATCAGGATGTGTTTTGCAAATCAGTTCGTTATATGATTTTGACAGGCGACCGTTTTCACCTTCTTCACCCTTGTTATGACCTGCAATTGAAAAGTCAGGACACGGTGGTCCGCCTATCATTCCTGTTATATTGTTTTGTTTTGATTTATTTACTAATTCTTTTAATGTCGATAAGTTATTATCGTTTAATAAATCATTTATATCTCCAACATTGTAGCCATAAACAGGTGGTTTTATTCCCATTATTTCGCGGGCATATTTGTATATCTCATTAAATGGTTTAAAAAACTCATTTACATACACAATGTTATAATGATTTGTAGTTTCAAAGCCCAAATCAAGAAATCCCGCTCCGGCGAAGAATGAAAATATGTTGATGTTCTCCATCAAGTTTTTTATTCACCGCCAAGCAACCAAAAACGGACTATTTTGTTTAACCTTATTAAACTGACATAAAAAAAGCGGGTGCTTTTACTTTCCGTTTGTTCCAAATTCGAGGTTTACCACAACCTATCACAAGGAAACTAACAGAAGTTGCACCACGCCATTAGTATATACACCCGTAAAGTGTGCGAAAGGGCATAATATACCCTCTGCACACTACGGGAATGTAAATACACAACCCGTGGCGTCCTTTCTGCATTTGTTTTGGCTTGTGATTCGGTGTAAGTGGTAATTTCGAATATCCAAAAACAAAGCGCAAGTAACGCCTTTAAATATGTAGTTGCCCGCAGCCGTTTATGTAGGGCAGCGATGCAAGGGCAAAGGTAAGGATTTTTTTGGAAAGGGAAACGAAAAAGTGGGAAATTTATAGGCAAAGGCTTTTTGTTCGTTGGAACGAACAAATTTATTTTAAGGTCGCAAATTGCGACCTTGAAAAATGAAAATTAATATCATCTAATTGAAACATAAAGATTTATTGTTATTTAAGGTGGTCGCAATTTGCGACCACCTTTGTAAAGTCTTCTCCCTAGAATGGAATTTTCAAATAGTGCAGATGGCATCTGCACAATTTCATTTGCTATGTTTAATGCTATGCAAAAACACCAATCTGTTTTTCGATGGCGGAATTAACAAAAGCGTTGATAGATATGCCGTTTTTGTGCGCCAAACGTGCTATGGTGTTGTGAATTTCGGGTGTAACAACGATGTCCAACTTGCCTGAGTAAGGTTTTTCGGGTGTGATGCCCTCAGCCTTGCAGAACTCCAAATAGTCGGTAACGGCTTCTTTGAAAGCGTTTTTAAGTTCCGTAACACTCTCTCCCTCATAATTAACAAGGGCGTTGATGCCTTCCAACTTGCCAAAAAATACGTTATCCTCTTCTGAAAACTCTACCGAGCCGGTGTATCCGTTATATGTTAGTGTGTTCATATTCCAAAGTATTAAATTAAACCTTCGTTTGCCAAAATCTCATATAGTTTGTCAATTTCCACCAAATGTTTTTGCACGATTTTGTCAATTTCCACCAAATGTTTTTACCTAAAACTGTCAATTTCCACCAAATGTTCGCCCTTTACCACACCTTCAACATCTTCACCTCCCTTCCTTCCACGCAGTGCCTCATCAGGTTGATCCAACTTTGGCAGTGGTCGAGGATGATGGAGTCGGAGGAGATGACGTTGGATTTTTGCCACAGGGTGCGGTCTACGGAGCGGAGAATTTGGATGTCTAAACCGAAGGGATAGTTTTCGGCAACCTCGGCGATGAGTGTTTTGAGGCGTCCTGAGTTGGAGACAGGCTCGTCTAAGAGGATGTTGACAGTTGCCACGTTCATTGATTTCAACGTGTCGAAAAGTATGCGGAGAGCCTCTTCGGTTTCGGGGATTATGCGGTATGTGCCACGAAGGGCGGCAAGGTCGCGGATGGTGCCGTCCATACAGTCAAAAAGCATTGAATTACTGAGCATTACCTCCAACGAGATTATCATATTAAAGCCGTCGATCCAAACCTCCTCGCCGCTGACGGTGGTTTTCTCCTTTGATTTTCGGATGTTGAGTTGCTCGTTGGTGGCTATGCTGCGGACAACTGCCACACGCTGACGTTCCGATAGCGCAAAATGGTTTCCCACAAAGGTAGAAGCCATTTGTAGGTCGTAGCCCTCGTTGATTAGATAACATACGTGGCGCGAAGCCGTCCGCATTTTTTCCACCGCCTCCGGCGAAAAACTCTCTTCGTCAGTTGGTAAATATCCTCGTTTTAGGTGCATAAAAAAATTACAAAAAATCTTTGTGTGGGAAGCAAGATTAGAACTCGCGTCTCAACTCTACACAAGAAGTGTTCTAACCGCTATACTATTCCCACATTAAGTTAATTCAGACACAAAAATAAAAAAAGTTATAATGTTTGCAAATTATTTTTCTTTAATATCCTCGACAAATATTCTGCATCTATTCCCATACCCCATTCGCCGCTACGGTCAGTTATGCCAAGCCTTTCTTGTCGGGCGGTGTCACGTGGGTCGTGTTTTCCATAATTATTCCTCCACAAATTGAATTATTTCGGGCAATGTTGTCTCATTCCAATAATCGGGCGTGTTGTCTTGCATAATTTGCAGAGGAGAGATTGCGGCATCAATACGCTCTTGAATTGTTCCTGTGAGTTGCATAATATAATTTGGTTAGCGATTAATATTAGGGGCAAAGGTAAGGGATTTTTTGGGATAATTATCACCAATTCCACGCCTTTTTCCCTATCTTTGTTTCCCAAAACCAAACCATTCATTTTTATGGAATCTGATATTATTAACCTTGGTAACAGGGTGGTGAACAA
>JAGCVU010000136.1 GCA_017962175.1 Bacteroidales bacterium
TTATCTGGAAAGCGTGAGCCTTGCCCTCAGCCTCGACGACTCGAGCCGCTACGAGGGTTATTGCGACGGTCATATCGACGGACTTGCCGAAGGCCGTGCCGAAGGTCGTGCCGAAGGTCGTGCCGAGGGCGCACAGTCCGAAAAACTAGAAACCGCCCGCCGTATGAAAGCCAAGGGATTTGACAACTCTACAATCGCTGAACTCACCCAGTTGCCCCCCGACGAAATCGCAAAGTTTTAGACCGATAATAAATTCATTTGAATTCATTTTCATTCGCTTAGATTTTTGTTTAAAAAAAAAGAGCAATCGCATAAGCGGTTGCTCTTATATTATTAATTCGTGTTGAAAAAGTTCTAGTAATGGAAAGAACTTCCTGTTAAAAATTCTCTCAGGATTGATGTCGGCGGTATCTCATCGTCAGGCACTTCACGGAAGTACGACAGGAATTTCAGCAATCGTTGAGCCTCACTATATTCGGGAGTGGTTTCGTTCACACCGCGCAACACCGGGGTAGCATAACGTTTGATAACACCAAGTTCGTAAGGCAGTGCCGAGTTGAACATTACGTCAGCCTCCTCTTGGAACGGGAAAATATTCTTATCCTCGCCTCTGCGTACCGACGGCCAACGTTTGATGGTTTCTTCTGCGCTGTAATGGCGGTAGCGGAAGTCGCGTATTATGCGGCGCAACAGACGGTTGTCGGTGGTGGGGATTCGGTTGTGCGAGTCGATAGCCACCTGAGTGAGAGCCGAAACGTAGATTTTGTATTTGTTTTCGGCGGGAATTTTCTCGCTCAGTTTGGGGTTCAATCCGTGGATGCCCTCTACCACAAACACCGTTTCGGGACAAGCCGTAAGTTTGTCGCCCTTGTATTCGCGGCGTCCTGTTTGGAAATTGAATGTGGGCATTTCCACCTCCTTGCCCTCCATCATAGCGAGCATATCGTTGCCAAATTGCTCATAGTCAAGAGCCTCCAACGCTTCAAAATCGTATTCGCCATTCTCGTCTTTGGGAGTGTCCTCACGGTTTACAAAATAGTTGTCGAGCGAAATCTGCACGGGTTTCAACCCGCACACGCCGAGTTGCACGCACAAACGTTTTGAGAATGTGGTTTTTCCCGATGACGACGGTCCTGCAATCAGCACCAACTTTGTATTTTGTTTTTGCTTGATGGTTTCGGCAATTTCGGCAATTTTTTTCTCTTGGAGAGCCTCGCCGAGTTTGATAATAAGTCCGCAATCACCTGAATCAACAGACTTATTGATACTGTCTATTGTGTTAATCTTCAATAGTTTGACCCACTGCTTGTTTTCGCGGAACACCTCAAAGAGTTTTTCCTGCATCTCCAACGGTGCTATGGTCATATTTTCGTAGTCGGTAGGATGCTGCAACAAAAGTCCGTCGTAGTAGGGAATCAGGTCGAATGTTGTGATGCTTCCTGTCGACGGTGCGAGGTAGCCGTAGAAATAGTCGCAGGCATTTTCCAAGAAATACATCGAGGAGTAAAGGCGAGCACGTTTTTTGAAAATGTCGACACGCTCGTTTAAGCCCATCTTGCTGTAAATCTCAGCCACCTTGCTCGACAGCATCTCACGGCGTTCAAACGGAAGATTGTTCTTTACGATTATCTTCATACGCTCTTTTATGTCGTTGATTTGCTGCAATGTAGGCTTGTAATCCTCGCCCTCTTTGGTCTTGAACTCGCAGTAGATACCTTTGCTGATAGAGTGCTCGATATTCACGTTCAACTGCGGCAGAATGTCTGCCACCGCCTTTATGAATATAAATTTGAGCGAGCGGCGGTAAAGCCTTTGTCCGTCGATGTCCAAAATGTCGAAAAACTCTATCACTTTGGGTTTGAACACGTTGTAGTTCAATTCTTTGATTTTGTTGTTGACCTTTGCGCCAAGAATCGGGCGTTTTAAAATAATCTTTTGGTCTTCGGCAATTTCGGCAAGAGTGATGCCAATGTCGTATGTTTTAGTAATGCCTGTATTTCGGCAGATTATCTCAATTTTTTTGTTTAAAATCATAATATTGCTGTTTGAAGTTCATATAGTAGTATACGTTATTTTTTCGTTGCGGTTTGCTTTTGCAAGGTTTCTTCTATAATTTTATAGCATATTTTGCAGTAATACGAGGCATCTTTTGATCTCATTCTGCAATTTTTGCTTGGTCGATAGATGCCTTTTGTGGTATATCCACCTCCCTCGTAAGCTCCTATTTCAATATCAGTTCGGTTTATGGGGGTAGGTATTGGTGTGCCTTCAGTCACTAAGTTTTCCCATTTTTGCGAAAAGTTTGTGAGGTTGGTAAGATTTGGGTATCGTGGTTCGCAATTGCTTTTTTTCACTTTGTAAGTTACATCGCCTTCGTATTCATCGCCAAGACCTGCAAATGCGTGACCAAATTCGTGCAGAAATAGAGAGCGGCAATCTTCATTGTCGATGCACAGGCAAGTGTATGTGTTGTAAAAACCACTTCCTCCGTATTCGTAAGTGTTGATGAGCACAATAATGTGTCGGAATGGAACTGATTGCGCATTGTTGAAAATTTGTGGTATGTTAAAAGAAGCTATGTAACGTTCGATGTTTAGCGTGTTGAATTTAAAGTCCATTTGTGATGGCGTTAGCGATCTTGTTAGTTGAGCTGGTTTTTCGGGCAATACGGCGTATATGTTAAACTTGTTTTTGTACTCATTGTACGGTTCTGTTTCACAAAGCCATTTTGCCACCATTGCGGCATCTTTCTCAAATTTTTCAGATTCGTTTTCACTATATTTTTCAGGAAGAATCACAAAATTGATGTTGCCTTCTGTTTCGTTGGATTTTAATATGGTGGTATATGGCTTGGCGTTGACATAATTGATTTTTGCGTCAAATGGATTAAACACTTTTGTTAAAATAAGTGTATATACATCGCAGCTGTCTTGTTTATATATTTTTATTACAGATTTCTTTTTGGGCATAGGCATAATCACAGATTCTCTGAACTGTCGTCTTTCTTGAGTCGCCATTTCGGTAGACTGCCATTCTTTTGTTAGATTGCTGTAACTATATGTGTATAAGATTTTTTTTGAAAGAGCGTCAGACAGTTCCATATAATAATCGCCGTAATGGTCGCATGAGTCTACAACGAATTTTTCACCACCCCAATAGTCCGACTCGTTAAAGCTGTTAAACATAGTCTCTTCGTTTCCGGAATCGCAAATTACAGAGTAGTCCATCCTCAAGGTCTTATCTACAAACCATGAGTTGAAGTCGTTCTGCGCGTACAACACATTTGATAATAACACTATATATAATAAGGTGTATATCTTTTTCATTTGTGTAATTTTTAACAAAGATAACAATTTGTGTACAATAATAGCCTACTTCATCCTTAAATATTGTTAAATGTTTTTTACTATATTACAAGTTATATTATATTCTCTACTAATTTCTAATATTATTCTTTCGGTAAATTCAAATATCATATTATATTAATTCTTTTGTGCTCTTCTGCTTATATTTAAATTTTCTGATGATTTTTATCTCTTTTATATAAAATATGTAATATTTAACAATTTTTTAATATAAGAAATTTGCTTTTTTGTGAAATTTATCTTATCTTTGTATCGTAATTAATAATTGAATAAACAACATACTTTAGTAATAATTAAAATTTTAAGAAAATGAGACGTTTGAAATTAAAACTTAGTTTTAACAAGGAAACAGAAATTGAGCAACGTAAATCGAAACTTTTGCTTTGGCTTTCGGTATTGTTCCGTGGTAGCGAAGCAAAAATTGTAGAGGAAGAACATTTTGATACAATGAGTTATATTGTGGCTTTAAATTCTGATTGTTAGTTTGTAGGCATTAAGCCTAAATGTGATGTGCTATTGTGAAAGGCGGGTTTGAGAGGATACCCGCCTTTTTTGTCAAATAGTATGATTAATTGGTTAAAAATAAATTATTTAACCACTTTTCCTTCAAATAATTGCATTTTTATAATTAAATATTATAATTTTTAAGTGTTAGCGTAAATGCCTAATAATTAATGATATAACATATAATTAATTTCTAATAAAAAGTATCATGTGAATTATTTTTATAATAAAATAAAAAAAAGATATAAAAATATTTGCATATTATAAAAACTTTTATTATCTTTGCATCGTATTAAATAAAAAAACACAACAAACTATAGTTAATAACTCAAATTTTAAGAAAATGAGACGTTTGAAATTAAAACTTGGATTTAACAAAGAAACCTCTGTTGAGGAACGTAAATCGAAACTTAGCCTTTGGCTTTCCGTATTGCTCCGCGGTAGAAAAATGGACGTTGTAGAAGAAGAGCACTTTGATACAATGAGTTACGTGGTAGCAATGTCAAGTTCAGACGAGTAGTCTTGTATAAGACTTGTTAAGATTCAAAAAAAACGGGCTGCAAAATATAATTGCAGTCCGTTTTTTTTTGCTTTTTTTTAAATAATTCTCAAAAATTTTTATTTTTGCACCCCGAAAACTACCTGTTTTCTCCTTTATTTTGAAACATATTAAATGTAAACAACATGTCAGGACATAACAAATGGTCAACCATTAAGAGAAAGAAAGGCGCATTGGACGCTAAACGTTCGGCGATGTTCTCACGCATCGCTAAGGAAATAGCAGTTGCAGTTAAAGAGGGCGGTCCCGATCCCGACGGCAACCCCCGTCTCCGCACAGCAATCCAGAACGCCAAAGGTGTTTCGATGCCTAAGGACAATATCGAACGTGCAATTTCTAAATCGGCAGGCGAAGGTGTTAACTATCAAGAAATCACTTTCGAAGGTTACGCTCCCGGCGGAGTGGCAGTTTTCATTGAGTGCCTCACCGACAACAACAACCGCACTGTAGCATCTATCCGTTCTATTTTCAACAAACGCAACGGCAACCTCGGCACCAACGGCAGTTTGTCGTTCTTGTTCGACCGCAAAGGCGTTTTCACAATTCCTGTTAACGGCAAGGATCCCGACGAACTTGAAATGGAACTTATCGAAGCAGGTGCCGACGACATCGAACGCGATACCAACGAAGACGACGAAACTATCTTCACCGTTTACACTTCGATGGAAGGTTTTGTAGCTTTCCAGAAAAAACTCGACGAACTCGGCGTTGAGGCAACTAACGCTTCACTCCAGCGCATTCCTAACAATATGAAGGAACTTCCTACAGCTGAAGGTGTTTCGGTGCTCAAAATGATTGAAGCATTCGAAGACGACGACGATGTTCAGAACGTATTCCACAACCTCGAAGTTACCGAGGAAATGGAAGCTCAGATGGAATAGATTATTTTAACGGAATATTATATGTAAAAGCGGAAGAGCAGAATTGTTCTTCCGTTTTTTGTTTTTTTATTTTTTTTGTTTAACTTTGGGCGTATATTTTTTTGGTTAGACTTGACAGTAAAACGACATATATTGACAATTGCTTTCTTACTCATGTTTGCAGCGTTGGTTTATCCGCAAACTGGTGACGAAATCAATCTGTCTGACAGAAGTAAGCAGCAGACCGACAGTCTTCTTGCATTGATTACCGACAATACGCCGGATAGTCTCAAGGCCGTATATTATAATCAAATGGCTAACTTATCCAATAATATTGAATCTCGTCGCGATTTTGCAATGCTCTCGTTGGAATGTTGCCACCACAAGTATCCTTCGCTAATCCTTGATAATTATGTGCTGATTTCAAATTGCTATTATCTGATGCACAAGAATTATGCTTTTTTGCAATATAATTACACTGGCATACTAATAGCTCGAATTTTGGGAAGCGACTCGCATTTGATGCGTTTTTATAAAATGTTGTCGGTGTATCACGATCAGACCAACAATAGCGATAGTATGTTTTATTATGCCAATAAGTGTTTGGAACTCAGTATCAAAAATCAGGATACAGCCAATATGGCAATGAGTTATCTTGAATTGGGATTGAAATATACCAATAGGTTTTTCTATAGGGAAGGGGAGGAGTGCTACCATCAAGCTATGGCTCTGGATTCTGCCAGAGGTGCTATCTCTGACTACGCCGTTGATTGTTACCGACTTGGCGAACTATTTGTGGAACGCCGCAAGAGTGTTGACGACCTCTATGCCGCAATGCCTTACCTAAAACGTGCCGTTTGTTTGTTTGATTCGCTCAATAGTGATGGTTTTTCGTTTCAGGTAAACAAAAACCTAACATACGACACTTATGCACGGGCATTTATTTACTTGGCACTGAGATTGGGCAACGATAGTTACGCCGATAGTTGCTTTTATTACAATCGCAAGGCTCGTGAATATTTTTTCGGAGCTGGATACGATGACTCTTATTGTTGTTATGTAAGTTTCACATATTTAGACTACCTGTTATATTATAAAAGATATAACGATGCTCTGAAAATTTTGCGTCCGTTGAAGAAAAACATCGGACAAACCAATGTGGAGTTGCAAAGCAAGTATTACCAATATTTGCGCCGAGTATATTCTGCTCTTGGCGACTACAAAAACGCTTATGCTGCATTTGAACAGTATGTTGATTTTAGCCGTTCACTTAACAACGACAGTACTATGGCTGTGATTTCCGACTCAAAAACCGAACAGGCTGTGATGCTGGAGCGTATCAAAAGCGAAAAAGATTTAGAAATTTACCGTTTGGAGCAACGACGGATGCACACCTTTAATGTGGCACTTGTGTCGGGATTGTGTTTAGTGTCGGTGTTCGTGTTTTTTATACTTAGAGCATTGAAATTCAGAAAGAAAGCTAATACCGAACTTTTTGAGAAAAACCAGATGCTTGCCCAGCAGAAAACCGAAATAACTGCACAGCGCGACGAAATTTCTCTTCAACGCGACGAGATAGAATCTGTGAACACAGAGTTGTTGCGAAGTATTAGTTATGCCGAACGAATACAGCGAGCAGTTGTGCCCACAAGTCAAGATGTGGCAGCGTTTTTCCCCGACTTTTTTGTATTTTTCCGTCCGAGAGATATTGTTAGCGGTGATTTTTACAGTGCAGTAAAATGCGGACGCTATTCGGTGATGATAACCGCTGATTGTACCGGTCATGGCATTCCCGGAGCATTTCTGTCGATGCTTGGCATTTCGGCAGTTAAAGAGTTTATGGTAACAGAAGAAGATGCCGAAAATCCCGGAACGGTGCTTGACCGTATGCGTGAATTTGTAAAGTCCACATTGGTAAAATCTTACGATGGATTTGGTATCAACGACGGTATGGATATGACAATCAGTTGTATCGACCCTAAAGCTATGCAAATGCGTTTTGCGATAGCCAACCAAAAGATGTATATCGTGCGAAACCACGAGGCAATTAAGCTTACCGGCGACAAGATGCCTGTTGGCCGTACGTATATGGAAAGAGAACATTTTCAAACTTTTACGCAGCAACTTGAGCACGGTGATATGATATATATGTTCTCTGATGGTATTCAAGACCAGTTTGGTGGTGAATTGCAAAAAAAATTCAACATTCGCAATCTTGTAAATACACTTGTAACTGCCGCCGACCTCAAAACTGCCGAAGAACAATGTAGCTATGTGGAACAAACTGTTTCAGCTTGGCGAGGAGATACTCCACAGGTAGATGATATGACATTGGTGGGAATTAGGGTGTAGGGGTTAGGCTAAGCCTAAAACCACTTCGGGGGCAATGTCAAGTTTTTGGCTAATAACTTTACCAAAAGCAAGCGTAGGCTCTGCCTTGCCCGATATTAAATCCTCAGTTTTTGATTTTGACAGACCAAGGAATGACGCGAGATTTTCGGAAGTTATGCCTGTTTCGTACATGCGTAGTTTAATAAGGTCGAAGAGGGATGGTTCGCCTAAGGAATAGTGCAGTTCTTCGTAATCGGCTACAAGATTACCTAACATTTCAAACTCAATATAGTTTGGGTCGCTTTTAGGAGTTTGGTCATTAACCAATGGCAGAAGGTTCTCAATTCTCTGCATTAAAGCGTTATATTGCTCCTCGTTTTCAATCTTTGTCATAATTAAATCGGTATTAAAGTTTTGAACAATCGGATATTTTGTCATATTCGGCATGTGTCCCTACAAATCTGATGAGTACAAATTGAGGTGTAAACTGAATTACAACAATTACTCTGAAATCATTTCCTTTGATATTAAATACATAGTGTTGATTTCCTACATTGTCGGCGGTGGCAAAATCTTTTTTAACGTCTGCGAAGTTGCTCCAATGTGCTTTTTGGACTTTTTTTGCCCACCGTTGAAACGCTGTTTTCGATTCTGGGTGTTGTTCAACGTAATTTTTTATTGTCTTTAACGAGATTATCCGCATTTGTTTCTATTTTTCACAAAAATAAATAATTTTTTACCTGCCGCCAAAAAAAAACTTGATTTTTTTCGCTTGTATTGATTTTTTCGCTACATTTGTAATGCAAATGGTTGGGAAATACCCTATTGCAAAATTAGTATTAATTTAAAGTATTAAATATTAAATAGATAGATAGTTAACTCATAAAATATTAATCTTAACGCCTGATTCACGTAGTCGAAAATCTGCAAAATTTTAGCAATATGTGAATGGTGCGAAGGTTCACGCTGATTATTGGCGTGAACCGTATTGTGCTTATTATATTGCTCGGTTTTTGCAGATACCGCGACTACGATAAGTTATGATTACGGTTTCACGCTTTTTTTATGGCTTATAGAGAGGAGGGGGTTAGCAAAAATAGGAGATTTTATAATGCGAAAAGTTTTATTAATTGGTTCTTTATGCATTTGTGCAAATATTCTTAATGCACAAATTACTGTTATGGAAGACAATGTACAAGAAAAGGTTATTTTAAAGCCACATGCGTTTGATAGCTTGTCAAATTTGAATTATCAAAATGATTATTTGCAATATAAGAAATACATTGGGTATAAATTATATTGCCTTCCGTTTTCAAATAAATGTTCGAATACTCCATCAGATTATTTATTACACTCAGATAGTAAGTTTGTTTATAAAACAAATCGTGATTATGAAATTACCCGCAAGTCTTCTGTTATAGGATTAAGTCCAATTCCGAGTAATACTCGTGCAAAAAAAGGTAATACAATTTCCACCGATATTTATTGTGCAACTTATAATGGCTCAGATGTTTTTTATGCATCTCAAATTTATACTCCTTATGATTCTATTTCAAATACATATTTTACAATTCTTAATATTGAAGTAGCTCATTCTATGGGCGTAATACAAGGACAATTTTCATCTTTGGATAAATTCGATAGTCGACAAAAGGTTTCTCATTTACGTTTTACTTTGAAAAATCAAACCTCAGGAGAGGAAATATATTGGATTGTTAAAAATAATTCGCGCTTGAATAATTCATTTATGTTTCTTGTACCGTATTTTGAAAAAATGCAGCAATCATTTAAGGGTCGAAATGTTGTGTCAACGACAGAATATCCTTCTACACTTGTTGATATCAAAACAGGGAATGAAGTCAAAATAAAGCCCGGAGAGAAATGGCATTGTTATGATGTAACATTTGTCAATCTTAAAGATAAAACCCTTATTCAACCATATTTGCTATTGGAGAAAGATGGTGTCAAGGTTATGGTATCTTTTGAGGATTTTACAAGAGAATCTTTTGGTAAATTTGTTACTGAACAATATACATCTCGTCCAACTTTTATTACGGAACATATTTATGATGAATTGCTCGCTGATAACCAACGAGCTGTTGAAGAACGACAAAGGAAAGAGGAGGAGAAAAAACGCTTAGAGGAACAAGCTCAAAAAGAACGTAATCAACGTATAATGCAGAAATATGGTAATAAATATGGAACAATGATTTGTAATGGAGAGGTTTGTTTGAAAATGACGAAAGAAATGTGTAGAGAATCTTGGGGTGATCCTATTGATATTAATACCACGATTGTAGATGGTATGACTACTGAACAGTGGGTTTATGGATTGCAAACATACCTATATTTTACGAATGGGGTATTAACGGCTATACAGAATTAGAATTGACCTACATGAAGCACATATTAAACACCAACAGCCGAAAACTAACTTTCGACTGTTGGCGTTTCTAACTTAGTTTCATTTTCTCATGGCTTTGATAAACCATTCTTCTTCCGGATGATAGCCCCAAAAACTTTTGCCATCGCCGCCAAGGTCGTATGGACTTGTTACCTCAATTTGGCGATAGGGTAGGAGATCGTATTTGCCGCAGTGAACCAAAGTGTGTTCGAGACGGCGAAATCTGCCGTGACTTTTTTGTTTGCCACGTTTTTGCGAGCGTCCGATATTTGTGCCCGCAGGTGTTCTTTTCTTACTTTTCCCCATTGTGTTTCTAATGTTATGGCATGGGCGGTGATAGCCTATCTGCCGATTAAACATTAGAAGGCTGTGTGTGTTAATGCGTTCATTGTCTGATATTTTTTGCAATGATAATAATCTTTTTGGTGATTTGCAAGTTTTTCTTTTACACCTTATTTATATATAGTTATAGAGTAAACTTGTTTGTAAAAAATAATATACATTTTGCGGAAAGTGCAAGTTTTGGGTAAAAACATTTTGCGGAAAGTGCAAGTTCCGAAAAAAAATTAAAATATTTTTCCAAAACTGTTTTTTTCTCAAAAATAAACCCTAACTTTGCGCCCGAAAATAGAAGTAATATATTATTGATTTTAAATTAAACATTTACATTATGTATTTGGACGCTGAAAAGAAAAAAGAAATTTTCGAAAAGTACTCCTACGGAAAGTCTAATACAGACACCGGATCAGTTGAAAGCCAGGTTGCCTTATTTTCCTACCGTATTCAGCACCTCACCGAACACCTTAAAGCTAATCACAAGGACTTCGGTACTAAGAGGGCGTTGACAATGTTGGTAGGCAAAAGGCGTTCGTTGCTCGATTACCTCAAAAAGAAAGACATCGAGCGTTACAGAGCACTCATCAAGGCACTCAACCTGAGAAAATAATTTTTTAAAAAGGAAAGGCAGCCTTCAATATCAGAGGCGCCTTTCCTTTATTTTTTTTATGAAAATCACATCTGGGCAGTCTACCCGCCCCCTAATATAAGATAGTATGAACATATTTACAAAAGAAATCGACCTCGGCGACGGACGCAAAGTATCGATTGAGACCGGAAAGTTGGCTAAACAGGCCGACGGCTCGGTAGTACTGCGTCAGGGCAACACAATGCTCCTCGCCACCGTTTGTTCAAGCAAAGACTCAAATCCGGAAGCCGACTTTATGCCGCTTACCGTTGAATACCAAGAAAAATATTACGCCAACGGACGTTTCCCTGGCGGTTTCCTCAAACGCGAGGGCAAACCCTCAGAACACGAGATTCTTACCGCAAGACTTATCGACCGCGCTCTTCGTCCGTTGTTTCCAAAAGATTATCACTCAGAAACTTTCGTTAATGTATTTTTGATTTCGGCCGACAAAGAGACTATGCCCGATGCATACGCCGGATTTGCCGCTTCGTGTGCTTTGGCTGTTTCTGACGTTCCGATTCAGGAGTTCATCTCCGAAGTTCGCGTGGCTCGTGTTGATGGCAAAATGGTTATCAACCCCACTTTTGAGCAGAACGAAAAAGCCGACATCGAACTTGTTGTAGGTGCTACTTACGACAACATCCTTATGGTTGAGGGTGAGATGAACGAGGTGTCTGAGGCTGAAATGCTCGACGCTATCAAGGCTGCTCACGAGGCTATCAAACCTATGTGCACCTTGCAGAAAGAGTTGGCTGAGGAAATGGGTATCACAAAACGTGAATACGAACCCGAGATTTCTGACCCCGAACTCAAAGAGAAAATCGACAAAGAACTCTACCAGAAAATATACGACACAGCAAAACTCGCTCTTCCCAAACACGAGCGTGCTGATGCTTTCGACAAAATTAAAGAAGACTTTGAGGCTTCGCTCGGTCTTACCGAGGAGGAACTCGAAGAGAAAAAACTTCTTATCGACCGTTACTTCGACGATTCGCTCCGTACTGCTGTACGCCGCTTGATTTTGGACGAAGGTATCCGTCTCGACGGACGTAAGACAAACGAAATTCGTCCTATCTGGTGCGAGGCTGATGTATTGCCCTCGGCTCACGGTTCGGCTATCTTCACCCGTGGTGAAACTCAGAGCCTTGCTACCTGCACACTCGGCACCAAGCTCGACGAGCAGATTATCGACGACGTTTTGGAGCAGGGCCGCAACACATTCCTTCTCCACTACAATTTCCCGCCGTTTGCCACTGGCGAGGCAAAAGCTTCGCGTGGTGTTTCACGTCGCGAAATTGGTCACGGAAACTTGGCTCACCGCGCGCTCAAAAAGGTGCTTCCTTCTCCCGAAGAAAATCCCTACACTATCCGTGTGGTATCAGATATTTTGGAATCTAACGGTTCATCGTCGATGGCTTCGGTATGCGGCGGCTGTCTCGCATTAATGGACGCCGGCGTTAAGCTCCGCAAACCTGTTTCGGGTATCGCAATGGGTCTTATCACCGACACCGAATCCGATAAATACGCTGTTCTTTCCGATATTCTCGGCGACGAAGACCACCTTGGCGATATGGACTTCAAGGTAACAGGTACTCGCGACGGTATCACCGCTTGCCAAATGGATATCAAGGTAGACGGTTTGAGTTACGAAATTCTTGCTAAGGCATTGCAGCAGGCTAAGGAAGGTCGCGCTCACATTCTCGGCATCATGCTTCAGACTATCGCAGAGCCCCGTGCCGATTACAAGCCGTTTGTTCCCCGTATGGAGAAATTCACCATCGCAAAAGACTACATCGGCGCAGTTATCGGACCCGGCGGAAAAGTTATCCAAGAAATTCAAGCCGACACCAACACCGTTATCACTATCGACGAGGTTGACAACCAGGGCATCGTTTGCATTGCTGCTGTCAACAAAGAAGATATGGAACGCGCCACAGCACGCATCAAGGCTATCGTGGCTGAACCCGAGGTTGGCGAAACATACAAAGGCAAAGTTACATCAATCCAGTCGTTCGGCGCATTCGTTGAGATTCTCCCCGGCAAAGAGGGACTTCTCCACGTATCTGAAATCGATTGGAA